>NZ_JQKS01000027.1:0-85873 GCF_000746145.1 Methylobacter sp. BBA5.1 | reverse complement strand
TGTCGAATGCGTCAGTTTATCGATGACGATATCATAGCCTTCGGTGTTCTTCAGGATCACGCCTTTTTTATCATCGGTCAGCGTGGCAGTAATGCCGGTTTTACCGGCCTGATCGTTGACCGCATTCGCCAGCGTGGTTAAATCATTCACGTCGGTGACATTGGCTGACACAGTCACCGCATCGCCGGCCGCCTCATTTTTGCCGTTCAGCGTAAAGCTAAGCGTGCCGGTCGCGCCAACGGCATCCAGTTTTGCATAGGTAATCGCCGTCGCGGTAACGCCGGTGCTTTCTGAATTGGCATTTACAGCATCGGCGATGCTTTTGGCTGAATCATTAGCGCCAACACTGATATCTTTCGAGCCCAAATTGCCCGAGACCGTCAATGTTTGAGCTTTCACATTATTGATCAAACTTGCACCGACCGCATCGTTCATAGCCGTGGTCGCCGCATCTTCGTTAGTCAGGCGGTGATTGCCTAAAATCTCGGTCGTAGCGCCACCAATCGTCACATCAATAGTTTGATTGGCCTGGGAACCGACATGAAATTGCTGCCCCGAAAAGCTGCCGTCCAATAATTTTTTACCGTTAAAAGTGGTTGAGTTGGCAATCCTGTCCAATTCGCTTTGCAGCTGCGCCACCTCTTTTTGCAGATTCGAGCGGTCTGAGGCGCTGTTGGAATCATTTGCCGACTGCACGGCCAGCTCACGCATCCTTTGCAAAATATTAGTCGATTCCTGCAGCGCGCCTTCCGCCACTTGTGACAATGAGATGCCGTCGTTAGCGTTTCGAACGGCCTGATCCAAGCCTCTGATTTGCGAAGTCATGCGGTCTGTGATGCCTAAGCCGGCCGCGTCATCCTTGGCGCTGTTGATCCGCAATCCCGATGATAGCCGTTCCATCGCTGTAGTCTGGACTGTTTGAGTACGGTTTAATTGCCGCTGTGAATTTAGCGAACTGACGTTTGTATTAATAACTTGTGGCATGGTCTTTCCCCTTAGCGTAGTTTAGGCTAAAAATTTACAATCACAGGGACATAAGCTAATTTTGTGCCAACCGAGAGCACGAAGTAGAGATAAAGAGAGCCAAGTCAGCTATAACAACGCTTTCAGCCATAACGACGGCATTGGGACGCAGACTATCGACACCAAGGTTTTTGACTTGAGCGGCAAAATTTTTAAAAAGCGGCAAGATTTTGACAGGCAATTTCTTGCAGCCTCAAGGCGGCCATTTATCCGGGACATGGTCGACAGGGCTTGCCTGCCCCATCAAAAACTGACGGTTTTTCTATCAAGCAAATAGTCGGCAACCACATCCCAGACCGGCCGTCCTTGATCCACTTCCCCTACGCCGGCCCAGCCGGCAACTTTGTAAGGTCGGTCCGCCGCGCACGTCTCCCCATTAGCCAATCGCATATGGCTGATCCGACGGCCGAATGCCGCCTCGGGATCGCAGGCGAACGTCATGCCTCCCACCCTGACCATATCGCCGCCTTGCTGATAATAAGGATCCTTGTTGAACAGATTGTCGGCGACATCCTCCAAAATCGCTTTCAGCTCTCGTCCCGTCAGGGTTCTGACGTAGGTTTCGGGATAGGTGATCGCAGTCTGCCTCATGACATCCTCGAAAGTGACGGTTTGCCCCGGCAGCAGCGATGCGCCCCAGCGAAAACCCGGCGACAAGGCGATTTGCGCATCATTGACGGCCAGCAGGGCATTCAGAATCAATTGGTCAAAGGTGCCTTGAAACGTATCGCGCCGATACAGCAGCTCATCGGTGACGGCCAATGGCCGCTGTAACTGCTCCCGATAAGGCCGCCTGACAGTGTCGATCAGCGCCTGCATGTCCTTGTCCGGCGCCAGCAGGTTCGAGAACACCGGCAGCAGGCGATAACGCAGCTCCCTGAGCCGGCCCGGCTGAATGTCCAGATCCAGCACCGCCAGGAATTTGCCGTGGCTGCCGGCATTGGTGACCCAGGTTGTGCCGCCGGCATTGTTGACCGGCATGGGCTTTGGCAATGGGTCATGGGTATGGCCGCCGAGAATCACGTCCAGGCCCGATACGCGCTCGGCCAGTTTCAGATCAACGGGCGTGCCGTTATGGGACAATAGCACGATCACATCGGCCTCATGGCCGGTCTTGATGCGCTCAATGGTCTGTTGCAGTTTTTGTTCCTGAATGCCGAACTGCCAGTCCGGCATAAACCGCTTCGGATTGGCAATCGGCGTATAGGGAAATGCCTGGCCGATGACGGCCACCCGGCCCTGCTTGAAAGCCTTGACGACATACGGCTTGAATACGGCATCCGTTTCGGCATCGCCGGCAAACTGCGCCTCCTCGGTCAAGGCGATATTCTGCGCGATAAACTCGCCCCGGAAGCGGGCAATATTATCTAGCACCTGCCGGCTGCCGTACGTGAATTCCCAATGCCCCGTCATAATATCGACGCCGAGCAGATTGGCGGCATCAACCATATCCTGCCCCTGGGTCCACAGCGCCGTCGCCGATCCCTGCCAGCTGTCGCCGCCATCCAGCAATAATGTATTTTCGTGGCCGCGCGCCTGCCGAATCTGTTTGATTAGCGTCGCCAGATGCGCAAAGCCGCCCATTTTACCGTACACGGCGGCCGCCTCGACGAATTCCAGATGCGTAAAGGCATAAGCCTCGGCAGTGCCGGGCTTGATGCCGTAAAAGTCGAGAAATTGCCGGCCGGTCAGGTGCGGCGGCTTGCCTTTATATCCACCGACGCCGATATTGACCGAAGGCTCCCGAAAATACACCGGCAACAACTGGGCATGGCAATCGGTAAAGTGCAGCAACGTAGCATTGCCGAATTCAGGCAGCTCATATAAATCCGCAGGCGCTCGCGAAGCACAGCCCGACAGCGTTCTGACTGACAGCCCGAGCAGGGCCAGGCACTGAAGAAAATGGCGACGGTTCATGTCTTCATGTTAAGGAATTAACACCTGGCAGTCAGGTATTTTCTGCTGTAACAGCCGTTGCAATGTCTGCTTGGTCTCCCGTTCGCCGTGCACGAGCCTGATTTCCCGAGGCTTTTTGCGCATGCGCGTGACAAAGCGGACCAACGAATCCTGATCCGCATGCCCGGAATAGCCATCCAGAGTATAAACGCCGGCATGGATGACATAAAGCCGGCCATCCAGCTCAACCTGTCCATGCGCCGCGCCGTTCTGTTGAATCACGCTGCCGGGCGTGCCCTCGGCCTGATAACCGACGAACAGAATGTCGGTTCGCGGGTCTTCAATCAGGGCCTTCAGATAATTGACGATGCGCCCGCCGCTGCACATGCCGCTGGCCGCCAGCACCACGCAAGGCTTGGCCGTGCGCGTTAGATAACCCAGCGCATTCAGATGATCCCAGTGACTATTGACCAGGGTTAACTGTTCAAACGACAGGGGCCGGCGACCGGCCTGGATCCTGGCACGGGCTTCGGCATCCCAGTAGGGCTTCAGTTTTTTATAGTCCTGGGTGAACCGGTTGGCCAGCGGTGAATCGACAATGATTTCCAGCTCGTCCCAGACCAGGCCGTCCGCCACCGGCTCAGTCCGACTTTGATGAATAATCTCCTCAAACTCATAGAGCAGTTCCTGGGTGCGCCCGATGCTAAAGGCCGGAATCAGGATCACGCCGCGATTTTTCAGGCAGCGTTTGACCAACTGCTTCAGCTGGCTTTTCCGCTGGCGCCGGTTCACGTGTTTTCTATCGCCATAAGTGCTTTCCAGCACCAGCACGTCAGCCTGGTACGGCGACTTCGGCGCCGGCAATAGAGGCGTGTAGGGGCTGCCCAGATCGCCTGAAAAGACAATACGTTGCGTGGCTGAAGCCGCCGCCACCTTGCATTCAATATAAGCCGACCCCAGAATATGCCCGGCCTGCCTGAATTTGACCGAGAGCCTGGCATCGCCCTTTCCCGATAACGGCACCGTCTGCCAGCTGGCATACGGGACCGTAACGATTCTGGACGTCAACAAGGCCATAAACCGGCGCACCAGCGCTTTATCAAGCGCTAATCCGATCGCCACGGCATCTTCCAGCACCAGCGGCAATAATTGCGCCGTCGGTTCGGTGCAATAAATCGGGCCTTTGAATCCCGCCGCCATTAAATAAGGTATGCGCCCGACATGATCGACATGGCAATGCGTGACCAGCAACGCCTGCACGGACGCTATCGGGAAATCGATGGCCAGCCGGTTAAAGCCGGAGCCGCCCGGTGACGCGTCCAGCCCCTGAAACAAACCGCAGTCGATCAGGACGGAATTGGTTTGATCGATCCGCAGTTCGTGGCACGACCCCGTCACGCCGGAGACGCCGCCATGATGCAGGATGTCCGGGTAAGATAAACGGTTCATGCCGGCCTTCACGCCCTTGATGTTAAAAAAGTCCCATTATGAAGATGCGGAGGGCCGCTGGACAACCCTCCGCACCAGGCCCCGCCGATCAACCGGTGACGATGGTCGTGTCGACATCCGCATTGATCAGCAATATTGCGGTATCCACGCCGTTGACATGCGTATAAGTCTCATAGGTTTGCCCGCCGATGTCCTGGGCGCCGCCCGCCGTCCAGTCCCCGACCGCGGTAACCGTATCGCCCGCGTTGCCCTGGATCATCAAGGTATTGCTGCTGCCTGACAGATCAAGCACATCCTGCACATTGAGCGTGAGCGCATTATCGCCGGCACCGGTCAGATCTATATTTTCAATGCCCTGAATTTTGGCATTATCCACTGAGGTTAAATCGAGCGATTGGCCGGCGCCATCGAATCGCAAAGTATCATCGCCGGCGCTTCCCTGGTAAACGACGCCGCCGCCCAACAGATCATTGGCGTCATAAACCAGCACGTCATTGCCCTCGCCACCGATCAATGTGTCCTGCCCGGCTCCGCCATCCAGCGTGTCATTGCCGGCGCCGCCGATTAACAGGTCGTTTCCGCCAGAACCTGTCAGCGTATCGTCGTAGTCGGAACCGATCACCCCTTCCATGTTTTTATAGGCATCGGTGCCGACGCCGGGTTGAGCGCCGGCGCTCCAGAAGCCGCCGGAATCCGGATCGGTGTTTTCATCCTGATACAGCGTAAAGTTGATACCCGCCGAGGCATCCTCGAAACTGATCAAGTCGATACCGGCACCGCCGTCCAGCAGGTCATTGCCCTCGCCGCCGACCAGGATATCGTCGCCGTCGCCGGTATTGATGGTGTCATCGCCGGCGCCGCCCCATACCGTATCGTTCCCGCTCCCGGTCGTGATCACGTCATCGCCGGCCCCGCCGGATACTGCGTCATCGCCAGCTCCCGTCGTGATGATGTCGTCGCCGGCCGTGCCGGACATAAGGTTAACGGTAAAATGGGCCGTTGCCACATCTCCATCGCCGTCAACACCGTTCAAGTTAAAGTTTAAAGGATTATCGGCAGGATCGATGACGTTAGTGTAGCCCACCTCGATCCCTGTGATTTTCAGGTTTACATTTTTCGAGACGGGGATCAGTTCCACATAATCCACTGTTTTCGAGGCATCGATAGCAAATTCCAGCTTGCCGCTATTATCGTATAGGACAGGGACAGTGCTTGTGCCGCCGTCTTCGTAGACCACTTTAAGATCGACACGATCGCCGTCGCTAATGTTGCCGGAAGCTGAGACCAGAATGGTCAGGGAATCCAGCGTGACATTGGCATGGCCGGCATTGCGGACCACTTCCAGCTTGATTCTTTCATCCTGATTTTCCTGAATAGAGTTTCCGTTCACACCGATATCGGTGCTGGATTTTTGCAGTAAGGTATCGCCGCCATAGGTAACGCCATCATCCGCCGAACCGGTCAGAACCAGCTTAAAGGCGCCGCCAAAACTCGCGTAATCAATTACTGCCGCTTCGGTCGAACCGTTGCCGTCAAGATCAACGGGGGTCAGCGCACTGAACAGGTCGTTCGTCTTAACCACAGACGAAGGCATCGGATTCAGCAAATTAAAGTCATAGGTGCCGTCGGGCTTGATGGTGATTTCAAAAAAGGTCTTGGTGATCCCATCTTCGTCATAGGTGGCGGCATAAGTGGTGCCGTCCTTGAGACCGAACGCGTAACTGCCGTAGTCGCCGGCATTGGTCCACTGGAGTGCGTTGGAGGCAAAAGAGCCGGCAAAATCAATTGCGTCGGCACCGCCATCGAAAGTATACGTGCCTTGGGTAACACCCTCGGCGCGATACACGGACAGGTCTTGGGCGTCTATGGACGGATCGGTGTCCGTGAACGTCAGCGACAGTGATGAAGCCGTGCTGGCTTGCCGGCTGATGACATCGCCATCGCCGTCGGTCACGGTCACGGTGGCCACGACCTTGACCAGGCCGTTCAGGTCCAGGGTATTGTCCTCGTCCGCGCCCTGGTTGTTGTCATGCTCCAGCGCCACGTAGGACGTCAGGCTGACCTGGTTGCCGCTCAGCGCGATCGTGAACGCGACCTGACCGCCGTCGTAGACGCCGTTGATGGTATTGGCGTCCACCTGCTCCAGCGTGATGGCATGGTTGCCGAGCGTCGTTTGCAGACCCGTTCCGGTGGCGCCGGCCAGGGCCAAGGCATAGGTCGTGTTGGCGGTTTGGCCGTCCAGCGCTCCGGCCGTGTAGCCAGGCGCGCCGATCGTGACGCTGTCCTGGCCAGCCACGAGGCTGGCTTCGGTGACCTCCAGCGCGCCGACCGTCGGCGCCGAGGTAATGGCCAGCGTCGGGTTAGTGTCATAGAAGATCAGCGACAGCGGCGATGCGGTGCCGGTTTGCTCGGAGAGGATGTCGCCATCGCCGTCGGTCACGGTCACGGTGGCGACGATATTGACCAGGCCGTTCAGGTCCAGGGTATTGTCTTCGCCCGCGCCCTGGTTGTTGTCATGCTCCAGCGCCACGTAGGACGTCAGACTGACCTGGTTGCCGCTCAGCGCGATCGTGAACGCGACCTGACCGCCGTCGTAAATGCCGTTGATGGTATTGGCGTCCACCTGCTCCAGCGTGATGGCATGGTTGCCGAGCGTCGTTTGCAGACCGGTTCCGGTCGTACCGGCCAGGTCCAAGGCGTAAGTGATATGTGTTGTCTCGCCATCGGCGGCACTGACCGTATAAGTCGGCGCCACTATTGTAGCGCGGTCCTGGCCAATTACCTGACTGGCTTCCTTGACGTCCAGCCGGCCGATGCTCGGGCCGGAAGTAATGGTCAAGGTCGGGTCGGTATCCGTGAAAGTCAATGCCAGCGGCGATGCGGTGCCGGTTTGCTCGGAGACGATGTCGCCATCGCCGTCGGTCACGGTCACGGTGGCGACGATATTGACCAGGCCGTTCAGGTCCAGGCTGTTACTCTCGCCCGCGCCCTGGTTGCTGTCATGCTCCAGCGCCACGTAGGACGTCAGACTGACCTGGTTGCCGCTCAGCGCGATCGTGAACGCGACCTGACCGCCGTCGTAGACGCCGTTGATGGTATTGGCGTCCACCTGCTCCAGCGTGATGGCATGGTTGCCGAGCGTCGTTTGCAGCCCGGTTCCGGTCGGGCCAGCCAGATCCAGGGCATAGGTCGTGTTGGCGGTGTAGCCGTCAACGGCATCGACAGTATAGGTCGGCGCCGCAATCGTGACGCTGTCCTGGCCGGCCGCGAGGCTGGCTTCGGTGACCTCCAGCGCGCCGACGCCAGGGCCGGCGCTGATGGCTAACGCGGGGCCGTCGTCTTCAAAGCTGATCAGATTGCCGATCGCTACCGCATCGCTGGCCATATCGCCGTCATTATCGGTGACGGTGACCACGGCAGACAAGCCGCCCGCCAGGTTCACGGCTTCGTCATAGCTGTCCGGCGCAATCGGGTGCGCCAGAGCGACATGCTGGGTCACCGACAACACGCCGCCATCGCTGATGGTGATCGTGAAGGCGTTATGAGTGCCCTGGGCATCGGTGTATTGGCCATGCACGGTATTATTCTCGCTGCCGGCCACCAGCGTGACCGCATGACCTCCCGTCGTCGTGGCCAGGCCGGTTTCTGCCTGGTCAATACGCAGCGAGACGTCGGCTACGCCACCGTCGGCGCCGGTGTTGACCATGGCATTGAAAACGGAAGCCGTGCCGGTGACAGTGACGCCCAACTGGTCGGTTTCGTCGGTCATTAAAGCGCCGGCGGCATTGACGGCAAGACTTACGCTCGGACCGTCGTCCCTGAAGCTGATGGCATTGCCCAGGTTAAGCGTGGCGCTGGCGCTGTCGCCGTCCTTGTCGGTTACGGTGCCGGTCAGGGTGATCAGGTTGGCCGCCGGCAGGCTGGTGGCCTGATCCGGCCCGCTGTCCGGGCTGTGCATGACGGCCCGCTGCTGATCCAGAGTAACAGTGCCGGCGCTGTCGACACTGACCGTGAATACCAGGGCATTGCCGCTCTCGGTGCGGCCTTCGATGACGCCGCCGTTGACCGATAACACGACCGCTTGCTGAGTGGCCGTATCGACCAGTCCGGTGCCGCCGGCATTGATGCCCAGCGTGTAGGTCACGGTACCGGCGCTGTCCGCGCCAAAGGCCGCGCTGAAGTTGTCGGCGAAACTGGCGCTGGCGTCGGTCGCCAGCACGGTTTCGTCAACCACCAGCGCATCGGCGGCAGCGCTCACGCTGATGCCCGGGCCGTCGTCCCTGAAACTCAGCACCGTACCCAGATTGATCGCGGCACTGCTGGCGTCGCTGTCGCCGTCGCCATCGGTAATGGTATCGGTCCGCGTCAGGCTGATCAGGTTGGCATTCGACAAGGTCACTGCATCGTCGGGGTTGCCGCCATCCGGATGCGTGAGCACGCGCGCCTGATCCAGCGCCACTGTGCCGGTGTTATTAACGCTAACCGTGAACGCCACGGCGCCCTCCGCCCCTCCCACGCGGCCGACGGCCTGGCCATTTTCCAGATACAGCCGCACATTCTGGCCGGTCGCGCCGTCGACCAGTCCGGAATTTACCCCGTCGGCGCTGATGCTGAGCGCATAGACCGTAGTGATCGCGCCTGCGCCGTCCGCACCATAATTGCTGGTGACATTAAAGTTGCCTGCAAAACCGGCGCTGGCATTCATGGCCAGGTTGCTTTCGTCTACCGTCAAGGCGCCGGCCGCTGCCGGCATCGCCGTTACGCTGATGTTGGGCACATCATCCTGAATGGTGACATTGAGCGTAGCGCTGGAAGTACCGCCGCCACTGGTCGCCATGGTATAGGTAAAAGTCTCGACCGGATCGCCGCCGCTGTTATCGACGGAAGCCGGCGCCGTATAGGCGTAGCTGCCGTCAGCGTTGAGTACCAGTACGCCGCCGAGGCTGCCGGTATAAGTGCCGGGATTCGTTACCGAGGCGGTGTCACCGGAACTGATCGCATCGTTGGCGAGGACGGTGCCGGTAATGGTATTGCCGCCTTCCAGAACGGCATTGAAATCATGCCCGGCCTGGTCGTCATTCAGCACCGTGACGGTCGCTGTGCTGGTGTCAGGCTGGGTCGTGGCATTGACAGGATCGGTCAACAGGATAGAGAAGGTTTCATTCGCCTCGATAAAGGCATCCTGCACGACATTAACCGGCAGGTTGATGCTGGTTTGACCGGCCGGGATAGTGATCGTACCTTGCAGAGGACTGGCGAAATAATCCTCGCCGGCCGCCGCGGTTCCGGGCTGGATGGTATAGGATACCTGTACGTCGCTGTCGAAAACCTTATCGAGCTGGATGATGAAATTGACGACGCGGGTGTTGCTCTGATCTTCCGCGGTGCCTTCAATCAGCGTTGCGTCGTTGCCGGAAACGAGAATGCCGTCATTGCCGCCCGGCTCGGTCGGCGGCAGGGGCTGAATGCTGACCGTCACTACCGGCAGAATTACGGCAGGCTCCGGCGCTGCCGGCGTTTCATACGTCGGGCTTAGTATCAAGACCTCGGGCGGGGGCGGAAACTCGACACCGATGCCTCTGGTCTCAAAGCCGCTGTCCGGCGTCATGGCGGGCTTGAGGTAATCAACCTGAACGAAGGTATGGCCTTCGTTTTCGCCTCCCGCTCCCGGAGCGCCAGCCGCGGCCGCCGGCAGTTTGGACGGGTCGAAATCTTCGTCCTTGGCCAGCGCGTCCTGTATCCTGGCGACTTCATCCTGTGCTTCCTGCAGGCTTTGGAGCGGTTGCGCCGCACCGGCTTCAGGAGTCAACATGTCTTCATTCAAAGCCACGACTGAGCCGCCAGCCAAATCCATTTTGGTGCCGTTGGAAAATTCAATCAGTAGGGTGGTCCCGGCAGCGTCCCCGGTCGTAATCGTGTCGTCCGCCGAAACCCGGTCGCCCAACTGCAGTGTTCTGACGCGCCCATTAACGTCTGTCGCCGTTACGACGCCCGATACGGATTTTACAATACCCGTGATTGCCATGATGTACCCCCCACTAAAGGATTTATTGTTTTTTTATTGTCCCGTCTGGCGGGATATTTTTTAGGCTCTCGCCGACTTTTATGGAAATTCTTCCACAAGCCCATGCATATTCCTATTGTACTTAAGTACTACATGCCGATTTTCCGCGCCTTATCAGCGCAAAGGACACCAAGGTTACAGGGAAGGAGGGCCGTTTACGAGTCGGAATCGCTAATTATCGTCTGCGCATCAAGCTCGAGCATTTGCAGGTCGAGAGATGCCACGCCGTAGAGTATCGATGAGTAGGTTGTCGGCTCTGTATCTGTCGTCGTGACGCTTATCCGGGTATCTTCACCCAGAGGCATGATGGAAAGAGAAAGATAGTCGCTGAGCATATTGGCTTGTTCATCAGCCAGCAAGTCTTCAAGACTTAACGGCATGCCCGCCTGATCATCGTTTGCATCTTGTGGTATTGGATTTTCAATCATGCTGCCGTACCGCATCATCACGCTGACTTGCTCATCCTGAGCAAACAGCATGGCTGCGTAATTTATCCAGCAGCATTGCGACCATGCGCCGAGTGATCCAGGCTTCGCCGGCCTGAACGGCCTGAAGGAGTTTATTGATGAATTTGTCCACTTCGCTTAGCTGAAGATAGCCTTTGGCACCGGCCATAAGGCATTCAATAACCGCTTCATCAGTCAAGTTTTCCGCGATTAATACAATCTTGCTGCGCTTGCTTGCGCGTGTCAGCAAGGCAATAAACGCTGCCGTATCCTGTTCCCGGACCGTATAGTTGAGTACGACAATATCAGGCCGCATCGCCTCTGCCGCATGTAATGCCCGGATTTCATCATCGTAAACGAGAACGCTTGCCTCTCCCGCGTCGATGGCGGGAGCTATCGTGTTTTCTTTATCGATTATCAGGACGTCTATCATTAGGCAGTTGGCTGGATGGGAAATTGACGTTAGTTTAATGAATCTTTAAAACTTTGGAATTGTACAAAGGTACTAGCCGGTGAAAAAATGCTCTTTATCGCTGCCATTGCTTCCGGTTGGAGGCGGCTTGTCCGCCTCCACGGAAAGCCTGTTTCAGCGCGCGGAATTAATTTTATGGGTCGATACGCCTTCGATAATCTGTACGCGCGGCGTGATGCCGCATACCAGCGTATAAGCGATGGTATCCGCGTAGCGGGCGATTTCCTCGACCGCCAGTCCATCGCCCCACAAGGTCGCCGCGTCGCCGGGTTTGGCGTCGGGTTGCGTGGTCAAATCGACAGTAATCATGTCCATGGACACCCGGCCGACCAGCGGCACGCGCTTGCCGTTCACCAGCACCGGCGTTCCGGCTTTGGCATAGCGCGGATAGCCGTCGCCATAACCGATAGCCACCACGCCCAGTGTCGTGTTTTTCTTGCACAGCCAATTGCCGCCATAACCGACAGTCTCGCCTTCCAGGATAGGCTTGACCGCGATCAGGCGCGAATGCAGGCTCATGACCGGTTTAAGCCCCAACGCCTGGCCCGTGCTGTCCGGGAACGGGGAAATACCGTACAGCATGACGCCCGGCCGCACCCAGTCGGCCAGGGATTCCCGCCAGCCCAGGATGCCGGCCGAGTTGGCAATGCTGCGCTGGCCGGGGAAGGCACCCACTGTTTCGTTGAACAGGCGGATCTGTTTCAGCGTCTTATCATCATTTTTATCGTCGGCATTGGCCAGATGCGTCATCAGGTTGACCGGCTGCCTGATGATGCTGCAATCGCTCAAGCATGCGTAAACGGCGCTGAAGTCCCTGGCCTTAAACCCCAAACGGTTCATGCCGGTGTCGATTTTCAGCCACGCGCTCAGCGCCTGCTGCTCTTTT
This sequence comes from Methylobacter sp. BBA5.1, assembly GCF_000746145.1. Lineage (NCBI taxonomy): Bacteria > Pseudomonadati > Pseudomonadota > Gammaproteobacteria > Methylococcales > Methylococcaceae > Methylobacter > Methylobacter sp. BBA5.1. The sequence goes on along the minus strand of NZ_JQKS01000027.1, from coordinate 73,637 downwards.
CTGGTTTTGAGGATATCGAGCTGGGAGAAGGAATGCAGCAACGGTTCCAGCTGAAACGCCAGCAAATCGTCCACTTCATCGGCACAGGTAAAGCCTTCCATGACCGCAATCCGGTTTTTTAATCCGGCCCGGCGCAAACGGATACCCTCATCCACGCGCGCCACGGCAAAGGCATCGGCGTCTTGCAGGGCTTCGGCGATACGCAGCACGCCGTGGCCATAGCCATTCGCCTTGACCACGGCCATGACCTTGGCGCCGGGCGCGCAGCCCCGCACTTTCGCCAGATTATGTTGAAACGCATCCAAATCGAGTACCGCGTAGGCAGCCGCTATCATTCACACCCTCCCGGGCACAAGTCATCTTGGTAGTTATTCATAATCATCATCGCCATACGGATTGCCGGCGTAATTCTCAAAGCGCGTGTATTGGCCGAGGAAAGTCAGCCTGACCGTGCCGATAGGCCCGTTACGCTGCTTGCCGATGATGATTTCGGCAATGCCTTTTTCGGGACTGTCCGGGTTGTAGACCTCGTCGCGGTAAACGAACACGATCAAGTCGGCGTCCTGCTCGATACCGCCCGATTCGCGCAAGTCCGACATGACCGGCCGCTTGTTAGGGCGCTGCTCCAGGTTCCGGTTGAGCTGGGACAAGGCGATGACCGGCACGTTCAGCTCCTTGGCCAGGGCCTTGAGCCCCCGGGAAATATCGGAAATCTGCTGAACGCGGTTATCGCCGCTGGCGGGCGATTGCATCAGCTGCAGGTAATCGAGCACGATCAAGCCCAACGGCCCATGCTCGCGCACGAGTCTTCTGGCCCGGGACCGCACTTCGGTCGGCGTCAGGGCCGGCGTATCGTCAATGAATAATTTGGTTTCGGCCAGCAGATTGATCGCGGACGTCAGGCGCGGCCATTCGTCGTCATCGAGCTTGCCGGTCCGGACCTTGTGCTGGTCGATGCGTCCCAGGGACGACATCATACGCATGGCCAGCGCGTCGCCGGGCATTTCCATACTGAACACGGCGACCGGTTTGTCATTCTTGATCGCAATATTTTCGGCCATGTTCATGGCGATCGTGGTCTTGCCCATCGACGGCCGGCCGGCCACGATAATCAGATCGGACGGCTGCAGACCCGAGGTCATCTCATCGAAATCGTTAAATCCGGTGCTGGCGCCGGTGATGTTGCCTTCCTGCTCGAACAATGTTTCGATCTTATCGACCGCGGTCGCCAGCAACGATTTGATCGACTGAAATCCGCCCTGCCCGCGTTGCTTCTGTTCGGCGATTTCAAACACCTGGCGCTCGGCGCTTTCCAGCAGTTCGGCGGTATCCCGCCCCTCGGGATTAAACGCCGAATCGGAAATGGTGGTGCCGACATGAATCAACTGCCGCAGGACCGAGCGGTCCCTGACGATGTTGGCATAAGCGACGATATTGGCGGCGCTGGGCGTGTCCTTGGCCAGCATGCCCAGATAGGCGAGCCCGCCGGCATTTTCCAGTTCGCCGGTGGCTTCCAGCGCTTCCGACAGGGTGACGACATCAAACGGAATCTGTTTTTCGGCCAGCTGCGCAATCGCTCTAAAAATCAGCCGGTGATCCTTCCGGTAAAAATCCGTCTCCACTATTTTATCCGCGACTGAATCCCAGGTTTGATTGTCCAGCATCAAGCCACCCAGAACCGATTGTTCGGCCTGGATGGAGTTAGGCGGGACCTTCAGGGCATCGAGAGCATAATCACGGTCATAGGAATAGTTTTCAGACATAGTACACGGCACTAAAAATGTTAATCAAATGGGCTTACTCAAGGACGGGCAAGTCTCATAACTCAAGACAAACTGCGGAAAAAACATAAAGGATGGCAAAAATAAAGAGATAGACGCTGACTGCTTGCAACAGCCTGTTCCATATCGCTAAACTCCGACCTGCCTTTCTTAGAAGAGGGGGCATTATAGACTAATTCAATCTCATGCACTTACCAAATTCTTTGCCGATGACGCCCGGCTTCCTGCCCTGAAACTTATCCTCCAGGCGGTTCGTCAGAAAACCCGCCGAGTCTAAAGACTGTTGCTTAAAATAGTGTTAACCCGAATATTTCACCACGAAGGACACGAAGCACACGAAGGCTTAGCAATTCAATTACTTGCAAATATTTCATAATGAGTTCATGAAGTTATCGGTGAGAGCTGGTAATACCATGATTTTCTTCGTGTTCTCTGTGTTCTCTGTAGTTTTCATGAAATATCCGGGTTAACCCATTGAAAGGCTGGAGCAAAACCAGCCAGCACCGCTTACTGACCGAACGGGCGGCATTGCCAATTGTCAATAGCGTCGAACCGATCCTGCACAGGTAATCGCCATGACTCATTCATTGCCGTTGTTGCCCTATTGTCCTTCCGACCTCGCCGACCGGCTATTGTCCGGCGGGCCGCGAATTTTGCTGTGCGGCGAGACCGGCATTGGCAAATCCACGCTGACCGCCGCACTGGCGCGGATCATGGCCGCGCAAGACTTGGCCTGCTTCGGCATTGCCGCCGATCCCGGCTCCCCCGGTTTCGGCCTGCCCGGCACCGTGTCGCTGGGACAGTGGCGGGAGCCAGGTTGGCAGATCCTGGCATTCGAGGCCCTCTGCACGCTCGATGCGGGCCGATTCCGCCTGCCGCTGATAACGGCAGTCTCAAGGTTGATCCGGCAAGCGCCGGCCGGCTTGCTGCTGATTGACATGCCGGGCGTGGTCCGGGGTATCGCCGGCTCGGAACTGCTGACCGGCATGGCGACATTGCTGGACATCGATACCGTGCTGATGCTGGCCCGCCAGTCGAAACCCGTGCCGTTGCAGAACGAACTATTGGCGCTGCCGGCCCGCGTCCTGGCGGTTCATGCCCATCCCGAAGCCCGCCGCCCCGGCAAAAAGGCCCGAGCCAGGAAAAGAACCGAACGCTGGCGAACCTACCTTGAGGCTACCCATGAAGTAACGCTGGACCTGTCCGGCCTCCGGCTGACCGGCGCGCCACCCCCAGTCGACGTGCCCGATGCCTGGCCGGGCCGCCAATGCGCCGTCATCGACGCCGGCCGTACCATGGCCATCGGGGAAATTATCAGCCTGCAGGACAGGCGGCTTAGCGTCCGGCTGCCGGAGGAATCAGTGACAACCGACGCTTTACTGCTGCGTGACGCCCGTACCGAACAAAACGGCCTGCTCGGCAGTGCCGAGCCGTTTGCCTCCAACGCCCTGCAATACCTGCCGCCGACCGATGCCCTGCCCTATCCGACCACTACTTACAGCGGCGGCCCGCGTCCGGTGGCCAAGCTGATCGGGGCGTACGCCGTGTTGGTCAATGGCGTTTTCGACGACCCGCTGCTGCATCTGCGCCTGCGCCAGCAGCAACGGAGCCTGCTGTTCGACCTCGGCGACTTCGGCAGGCTGCCCGCCCGCATTGCCCATCAAGTCAGCGATGTCTTCATCAGTCACGCTCATATCGACCATATCGGCGGTTTCCTCTGGTTGTTGCGTTCCCGGATCGGCGACTTTGCCGCCTGCCGGCTGTTCGGCCCGCCGGGCTTGACCGGTCATGTTCAGGGCTTGATCAACGGTTTTCTCTGGGACCGCATCGGCGACACCGGACCGCGTTTCGAAATCGCCGAAGTGCATGGCGACCGGCTGCGGCGGATACGCATCCAGGCAGGCGGCGGCCGCGAAGACTTGCCGGAAATCCGTATAGCCGACGGCCTGCTCTTGGATGAACCGCTATTCAGCGTCCGCACGATCACGCTCGACCATGGCACGCCGGTGCAGGCCTATGCCTTTGAGAGCAAGGCCAAGCTTAATGTGGATCAGACAGAACTCAGGGCGCTCGGCCTGAGCGCCGGCCCCTGGCTTAACCGGCTCAAGCAATGTCTGGCCGAAGGCGATCAGGAAGCGTTAATCGAATTGCCCGACAAGACCCGTCGCCGGGCGGCAGAGCTCGGCGCCCAACTCGTGACCGTCACGCCCGGCGAAAAACTCGTCTACGCGACCGATCTGGCCAATACGGCGGCCAACCGGAGCGCCTTGACCGCCCTGGCCCAGAAGGCCGATTTCCTGTTCTGCGAAGCTGCTTTTCTCGAAGCCGACAGCGAACAGTCGCGCCGAACCGGCCATCTGACGGCGCGGGCCTGCGGCGAGATCGCAACCGCCGCCGATGTCCGGCAACTGGTGCCGTTCCATTTCTCCCGGCGTTACGAGACCAATCCCGAAGCAGTCTACCTGGAAATAAACGCCGTCTGTTCGCGCATCGTCGTGCCGCCGAAAGACAGTCTGCAGAACAGACGAAAGCCAGCCTAAATGGCATGATGGGAATCATTAAAAAACCACGAAGCACATTTTTCTTCGTGCTCTTCGTGATCTTCGTGGTAAAAAATGTCTTAATTTATTGCGTAAGACTGATTCGAAACCCATGACTTCCAAATCCCCGAATCCCCAGGGCAAAGGTCTCGTCCCCGTTCTGGAAAGCTTGATGCAGACCAGAAAAAACCTGGCCGTGCCCGCTAAGGATATCCTGCAAATAGCCAATGAACTGTTCACGTCGCTTTTCGTGCTGAACAGCCAGATCAAATTCAAACCGGTTGTCGGCCGGACTTACTGGCTTTACCGGAAAGACGGCATTTACGGGCTTTCCCTGATCGCGCCTGAACAATGGTCTCCCTCACACTACGGGCAGTTTATCGGCGCCTGTGAATTGCAGCCGGACCTGACCTGGACCCTGGAATTGTCCGGGCAATGCCGGGGCGACCTGGCACTCATAGCAGAAATCACGCAGCAATGGGAACGCTTCGATGAAAAACTGAACACGGCCGAACACATCGATGACCTATTGCCGGTTTACATAGCGACACTGCCTTTTTATTTGCGCGTACTGGCTTCGGCACTGGCCCATTCCCTGGGGCAGTCCATGCAGAAAGGCGGGATCAGCGGTCTGAGTTTTGATCAAGCGCGAAGCAAGATGTTGCCGACCGGAACACAATCGGCCTGACGATGACCGGCTGTTTTTGAATACGCCAGGAATTTGTAACTATTCAGGCGTAATAGCCTGTGACCGCTAGCGTATCACGCTTCGCAAACGATGCAATTGAGCTGCCCCTCCTTGCACTATTGCCGCCCGCGCTATCGCTTTCGTCATTCCAAACGTCAAGAATCCGACAGTGCTCCGCTGTCATAAATTCCGCTACTGGCTCTGAACCTCTCGCCCAATGTTCTTGGGGAATTTCATTTGATGCTTTTGGGTACTTTTCGCTGGACAATAAAAAACCCGCCAAATCATTTGACTTGGCGGGTTCTTTGAATCTGTCTGAATCGATAGTTGGCGGAGAGAAAGGGATTCGAACCCTTGATACGTTGCCGTATACACACTTTCCAGGCGTGCGCCTTCGACCACTCGGCCATCTCTCCTGCTATCTTTCACCCACGAACCGCGGGAAGCCGGCAAGGATAATCGAGATTGCGTTTTGTTGCAATGACTTTTACCCGGCCAGTGCTTCCAGTTCATCCCATCTTTGGTAAACCTGTTCCAGCTCTAGCGTTGTTTTTTCCAGTTCAGCCAATACCTTAGCAATGATCTCCTTATCGTTTTTATAAAAATCGGCGTCGTTGATTTGCTGAGTCAGTTCCGCCTGCCTTGCTTCCAGCTCATCGATCATATCCGGCAATCGGTCCAGTTCCTGCTGCTCTTTGAAGCTGAGCTTTTTCTTTGCCGCGGGACGCTCGGCGGTGTTCGCGGCCGGTTTTTCCTGTTTGACGGCCGGCGGCTTTTTGGCCGCCTCCGCCTGTTTTGCCTGCTGGCAGTGATTCATCCAGTCGGTATAGCCGCCGACGAATTCATCGACGCGGCCGGTGCCGTCGAGCACCAGCACGTTGGTTACGACGTTATCGAGAAAGGCGCGGTCATGGCTGACCAGCAGCAGGGTACCGTCGTAATTGACCAGCTTTTCTTCCAGCAATTCCAGCGTTTCCAGATCCAGGTCATTGGTCGGTTCGTCCATGACGATCAAGTTGGCCGGTTTCGTGAACAGGCGCGCCAGCAGCAGGCGGTTTTTTTCACCGCCCGACAGGCTCTTGACCGGCGATCGGGCTCTGGCCGGGGCAAACAGAAAATCGGCCAGATAGGACATGACGTGCCGTTTGTTGCCGGCAATTTCGACGAAGTCGTTGCCGTCGGCGACAGTATCGGCGACGGTCATCTCGGGGTCGAGCTGATCGCGCAACTGATCAAAATAGGCGATTTCAAGCCGGGTGCCCTGCTCGACAGTGCCGTTATCCGGCTCCAGTTGTTTCAACAGCAATTTCAGCAACGTGGATTTACCGGCACCATTGGGGCCGATCAGGCCGATCTTGTCGCCGCGCTGGATCAGCGTGGAAAAATGTGTGATGACTTGTCTGTCCTGGTAAGCAAAGCTGATGTCGTTGACCTCGATGACTTTCTTGCCGGACGCATCGCCCCGCCCCAATGCCAGTTTGCTGGTACCCTGGACATTACGGCGCTGGGCGCGCTCTTGACGCAGACGTTCCAGCGCCCTGACCCGACCTTCGTTGCGCGTACGCCGGGCTTTGATGCCCTGCCGAATCCAGGTTTCCTCCTCGGCCAGTTTTTTATCGAACTCGGCATTCTGGTTGGCCTCATCTTCCAGAGCGGCCGCCTTGCGGCGCAGGTAATCGTCATAGTTGCCCTGCCAGGAAACCAGCTTGCCGCGGTCCAGATCGATGATGCGGGTCGCCAGCTTCTGCAGGAACGAGCGGTCGTGCGTGACGAACAGCACGGCACCCTGGAAATTCAGGATTTGCTCTTCCAGCCAAGTGATGCTTTCGAAGTCCAGATGGTTGGTCGGCTCATCCAGCAACAACACTTCGGGCTCTATGACCAGGGCCCGGGCCAAGGCGACGCGCCGCTTCCAGCCGCCGGACAGGCCGCTGATTTTCAGCTCGCCGGGCAGGTCTAGTTTACTCAGTGTGGTCTCGACACGCTGCTGAAAATGCCAGCCGTTATGGGCTTCCAGCTTGTGCTGCAGATCGCCCAGTTCCTGCAATGCCTTGGCATCTTCATAATCCATCGTCAGAGACAGCGCATGATAGCGGGTAATCCACGCCCCCAGTTCACCCAGGCCGCCGGCCACGGCATCATAGATCGTCGCGCCGTCGGGCAAGTCCGGCGACTGTTCCAGCCAGGCCAGTTTCAATTCCGGCTGTCGCCAGATGTCGCCGTGATCGGCATGGACATTGCCGGCGATGATTTTCATCAACGTGGATTTGCCTTCTCCGTTCCGGCCTAACAAACCCACTCTTTCTCCGGCATCCAGCTGGAAGTCGGCATTTTCTAATAAAGCATGGGTGCCGTAGGCGATGGAGATATTGGTTAATCGTAATAAAGGCATGTTAAATTTCTTTGTGTTGTAAATAGCGTCGTAATAAATCCAGCGCCAGCAACGCCGCCTGGTTTTGCTTGCGTTTGATGGGACCGGCCACCGTCTGTGTTGATTGATGAAATCCGTCCGGGGCCAACAGCACATTATATAGAACAATGGGCTGATCCTTATCGTGAAATATACCGTCATCGCCGGCATAAAGCTGTACCAGCGCCAAATCGGCCGCGCCGGACTTTTGCACGGCGCCAGCGAGGGTCTTTGCCGTCGCCATCAGGTCATCATGCTGGACAGGTACGGCAAAGCGTTGCCCCAGAGTGTTTAGCGACCGCTCGAAGCACGCGCCAAGCAGCCATGGCATGCCGATGCACTTGGCCGCCAGCAAGCCTTGGCTGGCTGTTTCTATCACGGCCAACGTGGCATGCCTGCCGGCCATCAGGCGGTCAATCACCGCTACCAGGTCGCCTTCGGCTTCACTTAGGCCGTCAATGCCGAAAACCGCATCGCCTATTTGTTCAACAATCTTGGACACTAAAGCGACCATTGCAGTTTCCGGATAACCATAAGGAAACAATAGCTTGGTTTGGACATCGTCCATGCCGGCACGAAAACCCAGCTGGACCAGGGCGGGGATGGTGACCGCCGCCATGCGCTGCTGAATATCCGATTCGCCGATGCCTACCGTTCTTATCGTCACGAGCCGGCGGGGCTGAAAAGCGAACCGGTTCGCCAGTGCCGGCCTGATTTTTTCCAGAAACAAATGACGCATTTCAGACGGCACGCCGGGTATGAATGCAAACCAGCAGCGTCCGTGCCGTAACGAGAACCCCGGCGCAGTGCCCCATTCGTTGTCGATGCGTTCGGACCCCGCCGGCAGCAGGGCCTGTTTTCGGTTGGATTCGGGCATGGGCCGGTTTCTCCGGTCGAAAAACCACTTGATCTGAGCGAAGGCGACCGCATCAAACACCAGCGCCAGGCCAAATGCCTGGGCTACCGCTTCGGCGGTCAGGTCGTCGCTGGTGGGACCGAGGCCGCCGGTACAAATGCAGCAGTCCGCGCGCTCCGCGATTTCTCGCAGCAGTGCGGTCAGGTCATCCAGATTATCGCCTACGGCTGTATGCCGCGTTACGGTAAAGCCCATTTGCACGGCCTGTTGGGACAGCCAGGCGGCATTGGTATCGACCGTCTGCCCGGTCACGATTTCCTCGCCTTGCGAGAAGATTTCCAGTGTTGGATTCATAGTAGAAACTCTGTTGTTGCATTTGTTTTCACGCGCCTGCCTCTTAGCCCGCCATCAGCAGGCCATGCCAGAATGGCAGCGTTACCAGGCTCAGGGCCGTGGTCACCGTGACGGCCATGGCGTACAATGAGCTGTCCAGCTGATAGCGGTCGCAGAACACGATGCCCAGCACCATGCTCGGCATGGCCATTTCCAGAACCGCAGGCGCTTTGTGATGCTCTTCCATATTCAAATACCCGAGCAGTACAACCGCAAACAGCGGCATCAACAGCATTTTTATCAGGACCACCGGCACTACGTAAGGAAAATTACGCACCGTCACGGCTTTCCAGCTCAATGCCAGACCCAATGAAAACAGCATCAGCGGCACGACCGCGGCGGACAGCTTTTGCAGCACGCCGGCCAGCCAGACCGGTGCAACCATGCCGTTAAGATTCAAGCCGACGGCGACGGCGGCCGCCCAAAACGGCGGCGCGTTCAAGAAAGACAAGACCGGCCTTCGGCCTTCCGAATGATCTTCTCCATAATGGCGCACGATCATGATCCCCACGGTAAACAGCAGCGGCGCCGTTGCGAACAGATCGACCTGTATCGCGACCGACCGCGCCCAACTGCCGAATGTCTGCTCCAGCACCGGTAAGCCCAGATAAGTTACATTGGGAAAAGCAGCCGCCAATATCATCGCCCCCAACCGCTTGTCCTCGAATTTAAACAGGCGTCCGACCAGCCAGATGCAGATCATGGCAAAAGCAATGCAGCCTGTCCCGAGCAGCGTATATTGCAACGAATGCGTGCCGATATCGGCCGACCACAACACTTCCACAACCATGGCCGGCAGCAATAAGTAATAGACAACCGTGGTCAACGGCAGCCTGACCTGCTCCGCCGACAGCCCGGCAGGCTTTATAATACGCCATCCTGCCCCGCATGCGATCAGCAAGGTCATTTGTATCAGTGTTGAGTTCATAATCCGTCAATTATTATGTTTTTTGCCAATTTTAACATTCCCCGCCTAAACAAGTTCCGGTAATATACCCCGACTAACTGGCCGGCCGACCTATCCGTCGCCCTTTACACTACCTTGCGCCTTTTACGAGTCCTGAACCTATGAGCACATTCCTCTCAACCAAACCCATCCCCGTCCGCGAACGCCTGATCATGGCGCTTGACGTACCCAGCATTCCCGAAGCGCAGGCGATCGTGGAAGAGCTCGGTGATTCGGTGATCTTTTACAAGGTCGGCATGGAACTGTTCATGTCTGGTGATTATTTCGGTTTTATCGAATGGCTGAAACAGCGCAATAAGAAAGTGTTCGTGGATCTGAAGTTCTTCGATGTGCCGGCCACTGTCGGCCGCGCCATCCGAGCCCTGAGCAGCAAGGGCGTGGATCTGGCGACCATTCATGGCAATGATGCGATCATGGAAGCGGCCGCCGAGGAAAAAGGCGACCTCAAGGTATTGGCGGTCACCGCCTTGACCAGCCTCGATCGCGGCGACCTGGATGATCTGGGCTTTAAATGCGATGTCAGGGATCTGGTCTTGTCGCGCGCCAAGCGGGCACTGCAGATCGGCTGCGACGGCATCGTATCCTCAGGCCTGGAAGCGCCCATGCTCAGAACAGAACTGGGCCATCGCTTGCTGATCATCACGCCGGGTATCCGGCCGGTTGATAACCGGGCAGAGGACGACCAGAAACGGGTCGTCAGTGTCGAAGACGCGTTCCGGAACGGAGCCGATTACATCGTTGTCGGCCGCCCGATACGCGATGCCGAGGATCGCAAGGCCATGGCCGAGAAAATTCAACAACAGATTCAATCCCAATTTCAATAATATTAATAATTTATGCTTGAAAAATGTATATCAACTCAATGAGACCCAAAAAGCACGGCAGAACCGCCCGTCAATCGAACCAGATTCAAATCGATCCGTTGTTGCGTAGTTAAATTAACCGATTTATGAAAAACGATTTTTGAACGCTGTTTATTTGTATCTATCCTTCTCTGTGTTAAATTTGATCGGTTATGGAATTTGATCTTGCTTTCAATGCCTCTTATTTAGTCGCTTTTACCATGGGCCTGTTCAGCAGCATGCATTGCATAGGCATGTGCGGCTCAATCATCGGCACTCTAACACTTAGCCTAAGCCCCGAGATCCGCAGCAAAAAGACACGCCTTTTTCCGTTTGTGCTTAATTACAACGTCGGGCGAATTACCAGTTACGCAATAGCCGGCGCTTTAGCGGGCATTATTCAGTTAATACTCACCATGCCGCTCAGCCATGGTCAAGGCCATCGGCTACTGCAATTATTATCCGCCGCCATTATGACCGGTGCGGGGCTTTATATCGCGGGTTGGTTTCCGCGTTTCGCCTATATTGAAAAAGCCGGAACCCATATCTGGAAAAAAATAGAACCGTTTGGCCGCAAGCTCATCCCAGTAAAAAACCGCACCCAGGCTTATCTTTTCGGCATGGTCTGGGGCTGGCTGCCTTGTGGCCTGGTTTATTCCGGACTGGCACTGGCGGCAACGACAGGCGATATCGCTAAAAGTTCCCTTACAATGCTATTTTTCGGATTAGGAACTTTACCTGCCGTCATGGGAGTCGGTATAATGACCGGGATATTGGCAAGGTTATCCAGAATGCAATACTTCAAGCAGATTGTCGGCCTGCTGATGATTGCACTGGCTTTCATTGCCGCGATGCCATGGCTTAACCCCTATGCACTAACAATACATCTAAGAAATCACTAAGAGGCAACTATGGGTCATTTTAACTCGATCATTGGGCAATCTCCTGCATTAGATTCTTTAATCCGTAGCGCCAAAATGGTTGCTGCCACCGATGTAACAGTATTGATTAAAGGTGAGACCGGTACAGGTAAGGAAGTACTGGCCACCGCGATCCAAAAATCCAGTCCTCGCGCCAGCAAAGCCTTTATTACCCTGAATTGTGCCGCATTACCCGAAAGCCTGATCGAGTCGGAACTATTCGGCCATAAGAAAGGCTCGTTTACGGGTGCCACCGCCAATAAACAAGGTTTGTTTCAGGCTGCTGATGGTGGAACCTTGTTTCTAGATGAAATTAACTCATTGCCTGTCTCCATCCAGGCAAAACTTTTGCGTTTTCTGGAATCCGGAGAGTGTCTGGCCGTAGGCGACATTAAACCCTACAAAGTTGATGTCCGTGTTATTGCCGCGACCAACGCCGACCTGAACAAACAAATTGATGCCGGTGAGTTCAGGCAGGATTTGTACTTCCGCCTCAATGTCGTACCCCTGGAACTGCCGCCGCTGGCGCAACGTACCGAGGACATTGACCAGCTCATCAAGCATTTCCTGGCTTATTTCGCGGACATGCATTCAATAGCCCCCCCCAAATTCAGCAAGCAGGCGCTAAAAACCCTGAAAGCTTACCAGTGGCCCGGCAATATTCGTGAATTGCGCAACTTGTGCGAGAGGCTCAGCATTTTATTAGCCGGCAAAACCATCGAGCCGGAAAACCTGCCGCACGAATTCAGCGCCTACAATCGCAACACCAAAGCCACCCCCTTTACGCTGCCTGAAATTGGCCTGCATCTGGATGCCTTGGAAGCCGACTTGATTCATCAGGCACTCAGCCGAACTAAAGGCAACCGCAGCAAATCAGCCAAACTGCTGGGCATTTCCAGGGATACATTGCTCTATCGCATGCAAAAACACGGCTATGCCTCGCACTAAGGCGAGTTAAGCCAGTTTTAATACGCACAGCCGGCGTATCGCCAGGACGCAATCGCCGGCTGTTCAGGATGTGGCTAAAAATGACTTCCTGAAATTAGATTCTTGCATAGGATGTGCCGATCAAAAAGCAGGCGACGCAGAGCGAGCCACATCGCTCGCGCACGATGCGCCTCCTGGCGTTGGCACATCCTATGTATAATCGCCAAACCCTTAATAAAGATAGCACCGCCGCAATCCAGGACATTCTAAAGATACTTAGCCCACGGCGCGGTCCTATATCCTGATTACTCGGTAACCTGCCGATGTGAATTGATAGAAACCCAGATTCACTTACTTTTCACCATAAGAACTCGCCTGCCTGGCATTTCGCATAACACGCTTCAAATCCTTAACCGTTTGAGCCAAACCCGAGAATACTGCCTGGGCGATAATCGAATGCCCGATATTAAGCTCGACCAGCTCAGGGATGGCACAGATGGCTTCTACATTATAAAAATGCAGACCATGTCCGGCATTAACCTGTAAACCCGCGCTATGGGCATAACGAGCAACCTGCCTGATGCGGGCCAATTCCTCGGCCTGCTGCGCGGCATCTTTAGCCTCGGCATAGCGCCCGGTATGCAATTCCACAACCGGCGCCCCGGCTTTTACCGCCGCATCGATCTGAGCTTCATCAGGATCAATAAAAAGCGACACTTCAACGCCGGCCCCTGCCAACTGTTCACAAGCCCATTGCATGCGCTGCAGATTGCCGACCACATCCAGGCCGCCTTCGGTAGTTAATTCCTCGCGCTTTTCAGGTACCAGACAGCAGGCAGCCGGCCTGACTTGCGTCGCGATACCGATCATCTCGTCGGTCACCGCCATTTCCATGTTCAGCCGGGTATGAATCATATCCTTCAATAGAAAGATATCCCTGTCCTGAATGTGGCGGCGATCCTCGCGCAAGTGCGCGGTAATACTGTCGGCCCCGGCCTGTTCGGCTACCAATGCGGCCTGGACCGGTTCCGGGTAAATCGTGCCTCGCGCCTGTCTTAAAGTAGCGACATGATCGATATTGACGCCTAACAAAATTAAGTTTTTATTCATTTTTTAACGTGCTTGATATTTTATTGATAACCGTTCGGCTTTTAAGCGGCTTACCTTGCAGATGTGTATCAATGACTGTTCTCATCAGCATTTTCGCTTCACTCAACACGAGAGGATCGGTGAATGCCCTGGATTTTATCGCCAGCAGCGCTTTCCCGGAAAAACATCCATCCACGGCCTCGACAAAACCGTGCCGCACATTGAATGCGTAATGCTTTAACGGGGTGATTGAGGCTCCGTTGACATCATATTCCAACTGCAGTCCGTAACCGATATGATCCATAAGATTGAGTTCAAATATCCGTAGCGCCGCTTCTATGTCCGAACCGCTCGATAAGCGGGACAGGCATTCCTGGTAATCCGCAAAGACTTCAGGATGCGGATCGTACTTATGCAAAAAGCGACTGATCAACTCGTTAACATAAAAACCGCAATAGAAAGCAAGCCCCTTCAACTGCATCAAAGGCTGAGCGATTTCGACATCCGTCAGCGTTTTCAATTCCGCCTTACCGAGATAGGAAATGAGTAACGGGATAAACGGCTGCAGCACCCCGGCTGTTTTGGACTTCGATTTTTTTACGCCTTTTGCCACCAGGGAAAGCCTGCCGAAATCCCGGGTCAGTACATCAATGATCAGGCTGGTTTCCCGGTATTTGCGGTGTTGCAGAATAAAAGCAGGCTGCAGATAAACCGCTGTTTCAGTCATTAAACCCTAAGTTTTGCAGCGCGCGCTCATTATCCGACCAGCCTTTTTTAACCTTGACCCAAAGCTGTAAGTAAACTTTCTGGCCGATCAGCTTCTCGATATCGTGCCGGGCATCGGTGCCGACTTTCTTCAGCATTTCTCCCGCCTTGCCGATGACGATATTTTTTTGAGTGGACCGCTCCACCCATATGATGGCATAGATTTTGGTAATTTCAGGCTGCTCTTCATAACGTTCGATCTCGACCGTTAACGCATAAGGCAATTCGTCACCCAGTCTTCGCGTCAGCTTCTCCCTGACAATTTCCGCGCACAGAAAACGCTCGGGGCGATCGGTGATTTGATCTTCGGGATAAATCAGCCCGCCTTCCGGCAGCAACTGCATCACTGCATTTTCAAGCTGCTCGAGATTTGTGCCTTTCAATGCGGAAATGGGAACCATCTGCTCAAACGGAAACCGGTGCCGCGCCTCGGCGAAGAAAGCCAGAATCGTATCCTTGTCCTTGACCTTGTCGACTTTGTTGACGGCCAGAATAACCGGCAAACCGGCCTGTTCAAGCTTTTTGAAGATGACTTCGTCATACTCATGCCAGGACAGGCCGTCGATCAACCAGACAACCACATCGACACCCAGCAGCGTGGTATCGGCGGTACGGTTCAGATACCGGTTCAGCGCTCTCTTTTCGCTGTCATGCATGCCCGGCGTGTCCATGTAGATGGCTTGACCGGCTTCCGTCGTGTTGATACCCAGAATTCGATGCCGGGTAGTTTGTGGTTTGCGCGATGTAATGCTGATCTTTTGTTTCAGCAAATGATTCATCAACGTGGATTTGCCGACATTGGGGCGCCCAATCAGCGCTACGTAACCGCAGTTCATTTATTGTCTTTACTCAGTAATTCGAGCATTTTTTCAGCTGCCGCCTGCTCTGCTCTTTTTCGGGATATCCCTGTGCCGATACAAGCTTCGGCAATTAACGGGATTGTGCATTTAACTTTAAACGTTTGCTCGTGTGCGAGCCCGGAAGTTGTCAGCAAAACATATTCGGGCAGTTCCATCTTTTTTGACTGCATCAATTCCTGCAACTGGGTTTTGGGATCTTTCTGCCAGTTATGCAATGATAAGTTCGCCAGTTTTTCCGCAAATAACTCCAGTATCCAATTCTGGCAGGCTTCTATGCCCTGGTCGATGAACAGCGCCCCCATAATGGCTTCCAAGGCATCGGATAAAATGGAATCACGGCGAAAACCGCCGCTCTTCAATTCGCCCGAACCCAGCAGCAAATAGTCGCCAATCTGATGCTTTCTGGCCAACTCCGCCAGCGACCCCTGATTGACCAGACTGGCTCTCAACCGGCTTAATACGCCTTCGCTGGCATCAGGGAACAGTTCATATAGCTTTTGGGCAATGACAAAACCCAGTATTGAATCACCTAAAAATTCCAGGCGCTCGTTATTTTGAGCCCCGGCGCTTCGATGGGTTAAAGCCCTGGTAAAAAGCTGAGGATTGTTAAATACCAAGCCGAGCTTTCTACATAATACGACAGGCTTCCGTATCACTCCTTACCAACCTCAATAACATCATAGAATTCGGCTAACACGCTGAGATTGCCGAAAATTTTCACAATAGTCTCATATTCAATTTCCACTTTCAGATAATTGCCATGCTTAGTGACCTTTATATCATCCTTGGTCACATCATAGACATAATTCATGTTGAAGCGTTTATCCAGGCTGGCTCTGACTTCGTGTTCGCTTTTGGTTTCGATATCCGTAGTCGCTTCAATCGCGGCCAGGGCATTAACCACTTTGCTGTGATCTATGTATATCGGTGCAATTTTTAGCACCAATAAAACAAAAAAAGCGATCAGGCCCAGAATGAAAGCCATTGAGATCAATGTAAGCCCTTGTTGATGTTTAGGCGGTAGATTCATATTTCCTCCAGACGATTAATACAATTATCAGGATAAGTGTAGTTTATTTCAGCACAGTGCCAATCCGATCAAGACCTACGCCTTTATGCTGCCAATCCCAACTCATCCAGATAAAAAACGCCTTACCCACCAGATTCTCTTCCGGAACAACGCCCCAATAACGGCTATCATTGCTGTTATCCCGATTATCGCCCATAACAAAATAGCTTCCTGCCGGTACAACAAAAACACCTTCGACCGTCGGCGCCCCGTTTCTAATCAGAATGCTGTGTTCGATGTCGGCCAATTTTTCCAGCCGATGCTCGGCTCCGGTCATCTCCTGCCCCTGACCTATGCCTTGATAAGGTCCTAACGACACCTGGTTGACAGGCACATCATTGATATACAATTTTTTATTGTAATAAGCAACCTTGTCCCCCGGCAATCCCACTACACGCTTTATATAATCGACGGATGGTTCCTTAGGATAGCGAAACACAACGATATCGCCCCGTTGGGGCTCATTCAGTTCAATCACTTTTTTATTGATGACCGGCAAACGTATGCCGTAAGTGAATTTATTCACCAGAATAAAATCGCCGATCAGCAATGTCGGCATCATGGACCCCGAGGGAATACGGAAAGGCTCGGCAAGAAACGATCGCAACAACAAAACGATCAATACGATAGGAAAAAAAGAACGCGCATACTCAACAATTAAAGGTTCTTTTTCTTCAGCGGAAACATCTGCCTTATGCTTGCGTACCAAAAGATAACCGCCCCAAATTACGCCCGTGACGATAGTGGCGACCAAAAGAAAAAAGGAAAAATCGAAGTCCATAGTGTTCTGCGTAGTAAAGGTGAAAAATTCTGAGTTATTCTTTATTAAGCTGCAAGACAGCCAGGAATGCCTCTTGAGGAATCTCAATATTGCCCACCTGTTTCATCCGTTTCTTACCTGCTTTTTGTTTTTCCAATAATTTTTTCTTACGGGTAATATCCCCGCCGTAGCACTTGGCCGTGACATTTTTACGCATGGCCTTAACAGTCGATCTGGCGATGATTTTGGAGCCGATGGCGGCTTGTATCGCAACTTCGTACATTTGCCGCGGAATCAGGTCTTTCATCTTTTCAACCAGATCACGCCCCCGATTCTGACTTTGATCGCGATGCACAATGATCGATAAGGCATCGACCTTATCCGCGTTAATCAATACGTCCAGCTTAACCAGTGACGCTTGCTGAAAACGCAGGAACTCATAATCAAATGAGGCAAATCCGCGGCTGACCGACTTTAGACGATCAAAGAAATCCAGTACGACTTCGCTCAGCGGCATTTCATAATGCAGCGACACCTGCCTGCCGACAAATTGCATATCTTTCTGTACGCCGCGCTTTTCTATACACAGCGTGATCACGGCGCCCAGATAATCCTGCGGCACCAGAATATTGGCCCGGATAATCGGCTCCCTGATCTCCTTGATAGTCCCGATATCGGGCAAATTAGCCGGGTTATCAACCATCAGTACCTGATCATTATGAGTAATGACCTCATACACCACCGTAGGCGCCGTGGTAATCAGATCGACATCGTATTCCCTTTCCAGTCGCTCCTGCACAATCTCCATATGCAGCATGCCGAGAAAGCCGCAACGAAAACCAAAACCCAGCGCTTGCGATGTTTCCGGTTCAAACTGCAACGCCGCATCATTCAGATTCAGTTTTTTCAGTGCTTCACGCAGATCTTCGTAGTGATCGGAACTGACCGGATAAAGACCGGCAAAAACCCGAGGCTGAACGCGCTGAAAACCAGTCAATTGTTCCGCTGCCGGTTTGTCGGTCCAGGTAATTGTATCCCCGACCGGCGCTCCGAAAATATCTTTGATACCCGCAACGACGAAACCTACTTCGCCGGTGTTCAGACGCTCCTTCTCAAGGCGCTTGGGGGTAAAGACGCCGACTTTTTCAGCAATGAAGGATTTGCCGGTCGACATGATGGTAATCTTCTGCTTTCTATGGATACTGCCGTGGACAATTCTGACTAAAGAAACCACGCCCAGATAACTATCAAACCAGGAATCGATGATCAAAGCCTGCAGCGGCCCGTCCGGATTGCCTTCTGGCGCAGGAATCCTGGCCACCAACTGCTCAAGCACCGCCTCCACGCCCAAACCCGTCTTGGCGCTGATCTTCGGCGCATCATCGGCCGGAATGCCGATTACATCCTCTATTTCCGTGATCACCCGCTCAGGCTCGGCGGAAGGCAAATCTATCTTATTCAGAACCGGGAGCACTTCCAGTCCCTGTTCTATCGCCGTGTAACAGTTGGCAACGCTCTGCGCTTCAACGCCTTGCGCCGCGTCGACCACTAGCAGCGCGCCTTCGCAGGCTGCCAGCGATCGAGAGACCTCATAGGAAAAATCAACATGTCCCGGCGTATCAATGAAGTTAAGCTGATAGGTTTCGCCATCCTTGGCCTTATAGTCGAGCGTAACGCTCTGCGCCTTAATGGTAATTCCCCGCTCTCTCTCAATATCCATTGAATCGAGCACTTGCGCCGACATTTCCCGGTTGGTCAGACCGCCGCATATCTGAATGAAGCGGTCCGCAAGCGTCGACTTGCCATGATCAATGTGCGCAATAATGGAGAAGTTTCTTATGTGCTTTAAATCCACGTGTTATTTTTCTATTTTAAGTGCCAAAAAGACCGGACTACCTTGACGCTGAATCAATACAGCGATTGATTTACCGGCTGGAAGATTTTTGACTATTTTATCAAAATCAGCCACATCGCGGATGATATTATTCTGAATCCGCAAAATCACATCGCCGCGCTGGATTCCCGCATCCCTGCCCGGGCCTTTTACGACATTGCGTACCAGGACACCGTTTTGAATCACCTGTAATTGCTCTCTTTGCTCATTAGTCAGGTCAACGACAGTGATGCCCAGGCGATTGTCCGGCTTCTCTTCCATTTTGGTTTCAGCCAGCGTCTCGCTTTCTTCCGGCAAAAGCCCCACTGTCACAGTCAGCGTTTTAGTCTCGCCCTGCCGGATAATTTTAACCGTTGCCTTCTCATCGATAGGCGACATTCCTACCATAGGCGGCAATTCGCCGGATGTTTCAATCCGTTGGCCATTAAACTCGGTAATAATATCGCCAATCTGTAAACCGGCTTTTTCTGAAGGACTGCCGGCAATCACTTTGGACACCAAGGCCCCTTGCGGCCTTTTCATGCCGAATGATTCTGCCAACTCGCGGGTCACATCCTGAATTTGCACGCCCAGCCAACCACGAGCCACTTTTCCGCTGGACTTTATCTGATCGACAACATTGCTAACGATATCCATGGGAATCGCGAACGAAAGCCCCATAAAGCCCCCGGTACGGCTATAAATCTGGGAATTTATCCCGACGACTTTGCCATCCATATTGAAAAGCGGTCCGCCTGAATTTCCTGGATTGATCGCAACATCCGTTTGTATAAACGGCACATAATTCCCCCCCGGCAAACTGCGGCCCTTGGCGCTGACTATACCGGCGGTCACGGACTGCTCGAATCCAAAAGGCGAACCGATAGCCAAAACCCACTCGCCGACTTGCAACTGATTGGGATCCCCGATATCAACCGTCGGCAAATT
Source organism: Methylobacter sp. BBA5.1 (assembly GCF_000746145.1). NCBI lineage: Bacteria > Pseudomonadati > Pseudomonadota > Gammaproteobacteria > Methylococcales > Methylococcaceae > Methylobacter > Methylobacter sp. BBA5.1. Next base: position 53,949 of record NZ_JQKS01000027.1, on the reverse strand, counting down.
TGTGGCTTCAACTTTCAAGACAGCCACGTCGGTACGCGCGTCGGAACCGATCAGCTTAGCCAGCAATTCGCGCCGGTCGGACAGTTTAACCACAATCTCATCCGCGTCCTTTACGACGTGATGATTGGTTAATACATAACCGTCTTGAGAAATAATAAAGCCCGAGCCTAAGGATTTAGTCTCCCTGGGTATATAACCGCCCCCCTGGCCATTGAAAAAGTGCCTGAACAATTCCTCCATTTCGGGTGGAATACCTTCGGGCAGTTGCGGTCCTTGCGACAAATCATCGACCTCCGGCGCCTTCTGGGTCGTACTGATATTAACGACAGCCACACCATTCTTTTTTACCATCCCGGTAAAATCCGGCAATTGCGCGAGGGCATTTTGATTAAAGAACAGAATCAGAAAAAAAGACCAAATAAGTTTATTGAGCATAAAAACTCCACTTCCAACTATTGATAATGAATAGCTTATAAATTAAGAAACCAATAACTTTTACAAAATACATCGTTAATTACAGACCTTTTATCCATAAAAATCAGCCTCATCACTGAAAATAAAAACAGGTTAATGTCGCGCACCTGTATTCGGGCTTAGAAGCGGGCGGTAAAATTGCCTCACTGCCAGCGCCTGCAAAAATAACACTTTTTATCAGAATAATACCGAAGCTCTAATATAGCACCTCTGTCGCCGCTATTTTGCAACTGCGCAGTACTCGGGGCCGGTATGGAAATAGATGACTGTTTTATGCAGCTATTAGGCATTTTCCGGAACAACCGCCGAATGGATGGGGCTTGTTGATTTCCGCAAAATACCAATCTATGTTTGAAGATGAAGGCATCGATGATATTTGTAAAAATAATTACCGTTTATAATTGGCGCATAACCGTAATTTATATTAGTTATTCGAGGGTCGAAGCTTGATACCCTCGGCAATAAATTTAACCGTTTTTGCAGGCACTTCGCCCATCACCGTAAGTTGCCAATCATCAATGGTTCGACTATAAGAATTAATCGCACCCACCGCTTGAAGACCCTGCTGCATGGTTGTGTTTTTATTTTCCATATAAATCGAAACCGCGGCAAAACCGTCACTCAATAACAGATGGTCAACCGGCTGATTGGAATTATGCATGGGTCGGCGAGTAAAAAATATTTCCTGGAAGCCCGTTGGCAGACTGTTTATAACAAAAGCCGCCTTATCCGAGGCCTGAGACTGTAACTGATGGATGTGCTTCACTGCTCCGGAGGCTTCTCCGAATTTGACTTCGACAAAAGGCAGCGTTTCCTTGACCTGTAAATCCGTAAAAACAACCTGCTCCAGAATGGTGTCCGAAAGATCATATACGGCAACTTTAAGGGGCAGAAATTGTTGTTGCTCTATCCATATTTTCCTGACATACCTGAAATCGTCCTTGGGCTGAATAGCAACAACATAGGCCGGCAACATAGCCACATTCTCCTCGCCTACAATCTCGAAATCATAAATAGCACTCAGCTCATCCAGATTTTGAGGCAAATCGACCAGGAATGAACGCCCTACAGGCCGATGATCGACCACAACTTGTTGTGTGGACTTGAATAAACAGCTGACTTTATCGGCATCCCTGATAATTTCGCGCAAGGGGGAATTCAACGATAACAGACGCTCCTGCTCAATACCTTCTTCGGCCGCGTGGAAATATTTCATGGTCTCCAGCTTGCCGTTTCTTAAAAACGCCACAGTGCCTTGATAGTTCAAGACCCGCATAGCGTGAGTCATTTTTGTTAATGCCTGCCGAGCATTGAGTTCAAGATCTGCCGCGAAAACTGTTCTTGTTGATAGAAGCAACACAAGAAAAAAACGTTTTACCACTTTAATTATTCCTGATTGTAAACAGTTACACTGGCAAAGGATCGAAAATTCACCTCGCCATTGGTATAAACACTGCCGTTGTGTGCCTGAAGATAATCATTAAATCGTGTATTTACCGGATACCGCTCAGCTTGATCCATATAAACAGCCGAATCCGCTGGCGGTTCCGGCAGTTCCGTCTGAGCCACCTCGATTGGCGGGGCGGGGTATTGTCCTGCACGGTAATTCACGCTTTGGCTCACTATTACGGCAATAGCGGCGATAGATGCCGCTATTGCGCTGATTTTATGGCTCCGCTTAAACTTTTTGTGTTGCGGTAACATATAGACGGGTTCGTGTTGGATTTCCTGACGGATTCGGTCGACAAAGTCAGGTCTTGAAGGTGTATACAGGTCAGTTTTCAGCGCATGACTTATTGTAGCGTAACGACTCATCTTGTCTTTCAACTCAGGGTGCTGCTGTAATTTTTGTAATAGATTCAAAGCTTCGTCAGCACTAAGCTCATTATCAAGGAATTGAGAAATTTTTTGATCTAAATCTTCATGCATCGAAAATCACCGTTTAATCGAGCAAGGGGTTTAATTTATTATCGATTGCCTCACGCGCTCTAAAAATGCGTGATCGCACCGTACCAACGGGGCAATCCATTGCCACAGCAATTTCTTCATAACTCATTCCCTCGAATTCCCGCAGCATGATGGCTGTGCGCATTTCCTCAGGTAACTTATCAATTGCTGCTTTGATGACCTCAACTATTTCCTGATTTAATAAGAGTCTTTCCGGCGTTTCCATGCCCTGTAATTGAGGTACATTTTCAATTTGTTCCGCATCCTGTATATCGACCTGATAATCAAAGCTTCTTCTTGACCGGGACACAAGGTAATTCTTTGCTGTATTAATAGCGATGCGATATAGCCAGGTATAGAAAGCGCTGTCGCCTCTAAAATTCCCTAATGCGCGATAGGCTTTAATAAAAGCCTCCTGAGCCACATCTTGAGCTTCGCTTGGATCTTTGACATAGCGATTCACCAGCTGAATGATCTTATGCTGATATTTAATCACCAAAAGATCATACGCAGACTTGTCGCCCTGCTGCACACGCAACACCAGCTCTTTATCTAGTTGTTCGCTTGTCCTTGTTTGATTGTTCACTACAGCTCTTTAATTGTTGAAATAGACAGAATTAAACCGCATTAGTTCTCTTGATACAAAAAAATTGCTATCACCCTAAAAAGCTTTATTATCCATAATTAATAGTCAGTGGGCTAATTTACCGTAACCTTAGAACAGTAAAATATTTTTCTTTACATTAATGACAGCTTCTTTTATGCCTTATTCCACAAATTATGATGTCCTTATTATTGGTAGCGGCGGCGCCGGCCTAAGTCTAGCGCTAAAATTGGCCGAGCATTCCACGCGAGTTGCTGTCCTTTCAAAACTTGCCCTGACATCCGGCAGTACCTATTATGCCCAAGGCGGCATCTCCGCGGTCTTCGATGCCGAGGATTCAATTGAATCACATATTGAAGATACACTGGATGCAGGAGCAGGACTCTGCAACCCTGAAATTGTAAGACTTACCGTTACCCACGGCAAAAGCTCTATAGATTGGTTACGCCAGCAAGGCGTATTATTTACGGAAGAACAAACGCTGGCCGGCGAAACAAAACTCCATTTAAACCGGGAAGGCGGCCATTCTCACCGGCGTATTGTACATACCAATGATGCCACAGGTAAAGCAGTGTCGCTGTCATTGATCGAGCGCGCCAAAGAACATGCAAATATCCAATTATTTGAATATCATAATGCCGTCGATTTAATCACGGCACCCGACTCCGCCGCTTCCGCCAAGCGCGTGATAGGCGCCTATGTATTGGACACCCAGACCCACCAGGTCAAGACAATCTCCGCGCGAGTCGTCGTTCTGGCAACTGGCGGCGCCAATAAAGTTTACCTTTACAGCACGAATCCGCAAAGCTCGACCGGCGACGGCATTGCATTGGCCTGGCGCGCGGGCTGCCGCGTCAGCAACATGGAATTCATGCAATTTCACCCGACCTGCCTCTATCATCCCCAGGCCCGCTCTTTCCTGATCAGTGAGGCGGTAAGAGGCGAAGGTGGCAAGCTGATTCTGCCGGACGGCTCGTCTTTTATGGAGAATTTCGATCCCAGAGGCGAACTGGCGCCACGCGATATTGTTGCCAGAGCCATAGACCACGAAATTAAAAAACGCGGTATTGATTGTGTATACCTCGACATCAGCCATAAATCGGAACAATTCATCCGCGAGCACTTCCCTACAATTTATCAACGCTGTCTTGAATTTGATATTGATATCACCAAACAGCCCATTCCGGTCGTGCCTGCCGCGCACTATACCTGCGGCGGTGTGTTAACGGACAGCCATGCGCGTACCGACATTGCCAATCTCTATGCCATAGGAGAGGTCGCCTGCACAGGCCTGCACGGCGCTAATCGCATGGCCAGCAACTCGCTGCTGGAATGCCTGGTTTTTGCAAACCGCGCCAGTGAGGATATTTTACGGAAACTACCCGCTATCCCCTCTCCTCCGCATATTCCCGACTGGGATGAGTCACAAGTCAGTGATTCGGATGAAGAAGTTGTGGTGTCCCATAACTGGGACGAACTGCGCCACTTCATGTGGGATTATGTGGGAATTGTCCGAACTGACAAACGTTTAAACAGGGCAATGAATCGTGTGCAGTTGCTGAAAAAAGAAATTGCCGAATACTATAGCAACTTTCGCGTGACCAGCGATTTACTGGAATTGCGCAATCTGGTCATCGTCGCCGAGTTGATCATTCGCTGTGCCCAACAGCGCAAGGAAAGCCGGGGACTGCATTACACACTGGATTATCCGGAAACAGATAACAGCAAAACGCCGCGAAATACTGTGCTATTGCCCTGAAAGGGCTCTAGCCTCACGGCAACATTACAATTCTTTAAACAGCGACTCCACTTGTCGGGCGGCCCGCTCACAATCGACAGCAGACCGCTCTACTTGTCGGCGCAAATACAGCCCAATGCGCAACCCTTCGCTGTCGCGGGATGCATATTCATTCAGAGGGGCGCACATTTCATGCATATGCTTCTCTGCTTTCAGTATCTTCTTCATATAGCGTGTCGAATCTCCATCATTTTCCAGCGTTAACATCATCACCTCACTGGTAATGCTGTTTTGTAAACGGAACACATCTTCCACGTAATGCCCAAACTCTTCCCGCGACAACTTATTCTCACCATAGCCCCAAAAAGGTGTCGCACATCCTGACAAAACCATCATAAAAACCAGTATGCGGCCATGAAAATTGACCCATTTATTGTTCCATTTTGTCATCCGATTCTTTACACTGCCGTTGAGACTCAATTAGTTAATTTATCAATATACTATAAATTCAGTCTATTTTAGCAGGCAAATACATAATCATTAGAAACGATAAAATACTTTTAATATTTTTACTGTTTTTGTATCATCGGGTTCATGTGAGTGTATACTTTTCCGACTCTAATAGAACTATAAAAACTAACAAACACGGTTTCAATCTGATGGCTGAAAAAACAGTAAGCAAATATTTGCTCAACCTTGAAAAGAACTTTGCCAGTGACCAGCCGGTATTACAAAAAGCGGCAAAAGTCTTTCATGAGCTTGATCAAATTGAATACGACTTAGGGCTGCTCAGCAACGATGAGACAACAGCTTGCAAGGATTCCTGGTGGCCTGTCGTCAGTCTGATCGGCGGCAACTCAAGCGCAAAATCCGGATTCATTAACAACTATATTGGCCCCGAATACATGCTCTCCGGATTGCAACCGTCGAGCCACAAATTTACCGTCCTGTTGCACAACAATCAATCAACACCAACCATCCTGCCAGGCACGGCGCTGGATGTTGACCACCGGTATCCGTTCTACCAGATCAGCCGTAAAATTGAACAGCAACAGGAAGGCGAAGGCGACCGCATCAACTCTTACCTGGAATTAAAAACCCTCAACAGTGAACGCTTAAAAGGCAAGCTGTTTATCGATGCGCCCAATATTAATGCCGTCTCGCCCAATTCAGTTGCTTCGTTGTTGACGCGGCATGTTATCGAATGCTCGGATCTGGTTTTAATTTTTACCGATACGTTTGATTCAGCAAACCCGCTGGTTGACGAACTCGTCGAAACCATCATCCGTCATCAGGATTCCAATAAATTCGTTTACATCATCAATGAGCCCGCGGCAGCGCTGAATCCGGCGCTTAACAATGAAATCATTTCTTCCTGGCAAAGAAAACTGTCGGGATTAGGCCTGAATACCGGACAATTTATTGTACTTTCCACCGTGGAAAGTACAGCCAACCCTCAAAACCAGGCCGGTTTTGCCGCGATAGATCAGCGCATGATCAATGTAGCGTATGACCGCTCATACCGTGTGCTGCATTCCCTGGAAAAAAATATCAGGGAAATTGACCACGTCGTGATTCCGGAAGTAACAAAAAGCATTGCGCTCTGGAAAGACCGCGTGCACTTTTCCACTTTGCTGATCCTGGGATTTATTGTCACCTTCGCCATTTTCGCTGAAATACAGATGGGAATTCTGGATTTATTGATAGATCCGATCATTGGCCCTGCGGTCCTGCTGGTCCTGATTGCAATCATAGTCCCACTGCATATACTCATCAGCAAACTGCAAGCTAAATTCATCATTCATCAATTAAATGCCAGACAAAAAGAACTTCATTTAATGGAAAATCTGGGCAAGCTATTTGAAAAAAACCTGACCTTTTCGCGCATGTTACTGCCGATTACCGAGCCTGCCGGCTGGAACAAAAAGACAAAAGCCCGCTTATCTCAATTAACCGAAAAAACCAAAGAACTGGTTCAGTTATTAAACGATAATTTTGGCACTTATAATGATCGGTCATTCACGGACTATTCCGATTCATTGGATTTAACACATTAATCTAATTTATTAGATTACCCCCTGCATTACGTCTTATGGATACATGGCTATTTTAAAGCAATACCTGGCGCTTTGCTGGTTTCAAAGCAACCCGCTTGCGCTGCCCAGGTCGGTTGATTTTTTTAAAAAAAATCTTTGGTTCTATTACATCGTTGAATTTTTTATCCAGGTGAATATGATCGACGATCCTGTCGAATCATTTTATGAAGTTACCCTGGAGACAGGATTGACCCTTCTCTTTATAGGGACCATGCTGCTCATCAACAAATCCCTGTATGTATTTATCCAAATCGCAACCGCTTTTTTATTTACTGAAAACGTAGTCGCCATTTTTCTTGTACCGGTGATAGTCTGGCTAACCACCACCGATAGCGCTTTAAGCTATTACACATTTGCCGGCCTGGCCTTATGGCAGTATGCGTTAATCACCTATCTGATCCGATGCACCCTATCCATTAATATTCCCGCCGCGATTACTTTATCTTTCCTGTATTTCATATTGACTTACGGTGCCGCCTTTGGCCTGGCACAAATCATATAGCGACTGCCAACCGCATCAGAATCTGTCCAATTCGGGATGCGCCACCTCGCCGTGATGCACATGCATCGCGCCGAATTCAGCACAGCGATGCAATGTAGGCACCGCTTTGCCTGGATTAAGCAGGCCTTTTTCATCAAATGCACTTTTTACAGCATGAAACTGAGTGAGTTCGTTATCGGCAAACTGAATACACATATGGTTGATCTTCTCGACACCCACCCCATGTTCACCGGTAATCGTTCCGCCTAATTCAACGCTCAGTTTCAGGATCTCGCCGCCAAGCTGCTCGGCTTTTTCCAGCTCCCCTTCATGATTGGCATTATACAGAATCAAAGGATGCAGATTGCCGTCGCCGGCATGAAAAACATTCGCAACGGCCAGGCCGTATTTTTCAGATAAGCTACTGATATTTTTCAGCATTTCTGCCAGAAAGCGCCTGGGGATCGTACCATCCATGCAATAATAATCCGGCGACATACGTCCGGCCGCGGGAAATGCCGACTTGCGGCCTGCCCACATTTTTTGCCTTTCATGCTCCGATTGAGCAATCTTGACCTCTACCGCCCCGCTGTCCGTTAACAAGGCCACCGCTTTGTCCAGTTCTTCTTCGACCTGCTGCCGTGTGCCATCCAACTCGCATAGCAGTATTGCCTCTGCGTTTTTAGGGTAACCGGCATGAATAAAGTCTTCGACTGCCTGAATCGCCGCCTTGTCCATCATCTCCAGTCCGGCAGGAATCAAACCGGCCGCAATAATTTCCGCAACCGCCTGACCGGCCTTTTCGATATCGTCAAAAGCTGCCAGCACAACCTGCGCCTGTTCCGGAATCGGCAACAGCTTGACCGTTACCTCAACAATAATGCCCAGCATGCCCTCCGAGCCCACCATTAACGCCAGCAAATCCAGCCCGGCACTGTCCAGGCCATGCGAGCCGATAGTGACCAGTTCGCCATCCATGGTCAGCATTTTCACGCGCAGAATATTATGTGTCGTCAATCCGTACTTAAGGCAGTGCACGCCGCCCGAATTTTCAGCGACATTGCCGCCGATCGTGCAGGCAATCTGCGACGAAGGATCCGGCGCATAATACAGCCCGAAAGGCGCAACCGCCTGTGAAATGGCCAGATTGCGCACGCCCGGCTGCACGACGGCCAGGCGGTTGGCGATATCGATTTCAAGCATGCGGTTAAGCTTGGCCAGACTCAGCAAAACACCATTCGCCAGCGGCATAGCACCGCCGGCCAACCCCGTGCCCGCGCCTCTGGCGACTACCGGCACGCCCAATTGATAGCAGAAGCGCACGATGCGCTGAATCTGCTCGATCGTCTCGGGCAACACGACCAGCCAGGGCAAACAGCGATAAGCCGACAGGCCATCGCATTCGAACGGCTTTAAGGCTTCCTTTTCAAAAATTATCGATGCCTGCGGTAAAAACGTTTTAAATTCCTTGATCAGTACCATACGGTCAATCTGGTGCCGAATTGTTTCCGATGCATGCGGCTGAATTGTTATCATAAGTCGTCGCCAATTAATGAGAGCCAGCCATGCATTGTGTCAAATCGACACGAACAATAGAAGATACCATGAAAAAATCCCGCTTCATCGGCGTGATTGTTCCGTGCGACAGTGAAAACGAGGCAGTGCAAAACCTTAAAAAACTGTACGCCGAACATCCCAACGCCAATCACATCGCTTTCGCTTACCGCATCAAGACCGGCCAAGGCTTCGTCAGCCGCTTCCATGATGCGGGCGAACCCGCCGGCACGGCCGGAAAGCCGATTTTCCAGCATATTGAAGGCAAGCAACTGATCAATGTATTGAGTGCCGTGATCCGCTATTTCGGCGGTATCAAACTGGGCGCGGGCGGATTGACGCGGGCTTACGGCAATAGCGCCAAAAGCGTGATTGAGGCAGCGGAAATCCATCCGTATGTGGAACAGGCCAAAATCCGATTAACGCTGGATTACAGCCAAATGCAGCCGCTCGAATATCAACTGAAAAAACTCGATGGCCGGATTGTGGAACAGGATTTTGCCGAACAGATTAAACTGCTGATTGAATTGCCCGCCGACAATGTGGAGACATTGTTGCAGAGCTTTCCCGGAAATGCTTGACGTTCCCTATTCAGGCTCAAAAATTGTCCGATAAGAGACATACATCAGCGTTGAAACCAATACATATAAAAACGGCGTCAGCAAAGGCATCATACCGCCGCCGATGAACACCACGACAAACACGAACCCCAACAGTTTATACATAGCATTCTGGTGCCGGGTCACGGCCTTATTGCCCTGTACCTTTGCCTGGCTCCAGGTATAGTCCTTAAACAGCATCAACGGGTAACTGAACCAACTGGCAAACGTGGTCAGCATCAACAGCACAAAAATAAGCGTCACGATTGCCGAGGAATAAAGCCACCCCGCCAGCTGGCGCAATGATTTATCGGCCATGTTTTCAGGCGTCAACTCCCAATAAAAGAAGAACTGGACTATTTTCTCCCATTCCCCGGTATAAACATTGGCAACCAGTCTGAACACAAACCAGCAAATCAGGATGCTGACAGCCGCCAGCACGGCCAACGGCAGGCTTTTATTGACAGCCCAATAAAAGCCGACCGAATGTCCGGCCGAATTTTTCAAATCGGTATATTTTGCCATGCCGACGCCGACAAACAGACTCGTCACCGACAGAAAAACCCCCAGAGCCAGCGATATACGCCCGACGCCTAACAGTAGCGCGATAAACAGCATGTATCCGATCCAGATCAGAGGCGTGCGGCTGATCAGCCATAAAGCCTGACTGAGCCAGCCGCTGAAGCTTGTCCGTTTCACGCCGATATCCGTGAAATACCGACGGCCTGGCGCAATTCCTTGATAAAAGGCACGCTGATCTCACGCGCTTTTTCGGCGCCTTCCCGCAATTGCTGTTCAATATGCTCCGGCGCCTGCATCAAAGCCTCATAGCGGTCTCTCGCCGGTGCAACCTGCTGATTGATATATTCGAACAAGATCTGTTTCATCTCACCCCATCCGATCCCGTCCGCATAGCGCTGCCGAATCTGGACCACTTCCGACGGCGTGGCAAAGGCCCGGTAAATGCTAAAAAGTGTACAGGTTTCCGGATCCTTGGGTTCGCCGGGTTCCTGGGAATTGGTCTTGATTTTGTTAATCAGCTTTCTTAATTTTTTCTCGGGCTCGAACAAGGGAATGGTATTGTTATAACTCTTGCTCATTTTGCGTCCATCAAGCCCCGCCAGGGTTGCGGCATTGTCATCGATGACGGCTTCGGGCAAGACAAAATGCTCGCCGTAAAGATGATTGAACCGTCCGGCGATATCCCTGGCCATTTCAATGTGTTGAATCTGGTCTTTGCCGACCGGCACTTTGTGCGCGTTAAACATCAGGATATCGGCGGCCATTAAAATCGGATAACTGAACAAGCCCATGGTCACGCCTTTGTCGGGATCCTTCTCGCCGCCCTCCTCATTCTCGGCAACCGCCGCCTTATAGGCATGCGCCCTGTTCATCAATCCCTTTGCCGTTACACAGGTCAGCATCCAGGTCAGTTCCATAATCTCGGGCACATCGGATTGCCGATAAAACACGGCGTTTGAAGTATCCAGCCCCAAGGCCAGCCAGGTCGCGGCGATTTCCAGGCTGGATTGGCGGACCCGCTCCGGCTCGTGGCATTTAATCAGTGCATGATAGTCCGCAAGGAAATAAAACGGCGAAACATTAGGATCTTTGCTGGCTGCAATCGCCGGCCTGATGGCGCCGACATAATTGCCCAAGTGGGGCGTACCCGTGGTAGTAATTCCTGTAAGAATTGTTGCTTTTGTCATTCGATCATACTCAAGTCCAGTTGTGTTTGGTGTACCATATTACATAAATTCAGACTAATATCCAGTAGCGCAACTCAATTAGGAACGGGAATGAAATAAGACCCGCAAGTGAGGCAGGATTTTTGTTCCTATTCAAGGCGCGCAAACAAGCGCATAGCCAGCTATGTAACTGTTTGCGCAACGCCGAAGAGGAACGGAAAGACAAGTCAGTTGCGGGAATTATAAAATTCACGTTCCTTAATAATCCCGCTAGAAATCATCACGCACCTGTGTACTTTTTATAGTACACTGCGCCGCTAAAGCTATGCGACTCATAGTAAACACAACAACCAATACTATTTGGCAGGGGGAAATCATATGATGGAATATGATGAAAAACGCAACTACATTCGCATGGAGGTAGACTGTGACATTACCTATAAACTGGCCGACTCGAATGAACATTACCACGGCCGCTGCACCTCTATCAGCGGTGCCGGCGTATCATTTATCGCCGACCGGCCTTTTGACCCGGGTAAAGCCATGGAGATCAATGTAGTCCCTCAAAATACGGTAACGCCGCCGATGACGGCTTTTATCGAGGTGGTCAGAAGTACCAAACGCGACAACGAGCGCTACGAAATTGCCGCTACCATTAAAAGCATAAAAGGGGATTAGTCTCCTTTGCCATTGAAAACCCTTACAGCTGTTTAATTATGTTTACAATTACCAAAGAGGTCTATTTTTGCTACGGCCACCGGTTAATGAATCATCCGGGCAAATGCCGAAACCTGCATGGCCATAGTGTCAAAGCCTCGATCTCCATACAACGGGAGCAACTTAACGAGCAAGGCATGGTCTGTGATTTTTCCGATATCAAAGACTGCGTTGAAAGCTATATCGATCAGCACCTTGATCATAATTTTCTACTGCATCAGGATGATCCGATCATCCCCATGCTGGTTGAAAATAACGAGCGTTTCCTCGCACTGGCCGAACACCCTACCGCCGAAGTGCTGAGTAAAATGATTTATCAACATTTGAAACAGGCAGGCTTTAACGTTGCCCAGGTCGTACTATGGGAGACGGCCAGCGCCTATGCCTGCTATAGTGAAAATTGATATCCGTTATGGGCTTTCTCAATCCAATCAACAAGTCATTCTGCCTGGAACAAGTCTGTGCCTCCAACTACCACAAACTGTTTCAGCTGATTCCCGATCTGTTGGCTTTTAAGGAAAAAGCCATTGGCCTCGCACCTGACAAATCGACGCTGCATCTGGAAATCATCGAACGCACACCGTACACCATGACGGTGGACCTGAGCCATTGCTTCAGGAAAAGTCCCAATGAACTTCTGGAGCCTGCCGTAAAAATAAGGATTTATCTTGATGCTCAACTCGCGGAAGTATTGAGCGACCATGCGCGCGAAAGCGTGCCGCAAACCTTTAAAGACCCGGGATTGAGCCAGGAAATCATGAATTACAAATGGCGCTTGAACTATTTTCTGCAAAAATGGCTGGACCATTGTTTAAAACACCACTATCAGTTCAGTAACAAGCCGATCGCAGAAGCCCTGGCTTAATCTTTCTTTACACTCGCTGAAGCTTTACCCCTGTAATAGATTTTTACAATATCCTTCGCCATGCGCAGAAAAAAACAGACCCTAAACTGGCTTATATTACTGCCGATCCTATTTCGCCTTGGCCGCAAGCATCCCGTTCTGTTGCTGTTGATAATCGCAGTCGGGGCGGGCGGCTATGCTTATGAAGTCAAAATCGCCCGCCCGGCGCTGCTGTTTCAAGGTACTCCCGAGCCCTTGGATGCGACAAACCACGAGACCTGGTTCCGGATATTGCGCAATGACGGATTTATTTTGGGTTACTCGGATTTGCGCGGCAATCCTTTATGGGTGGAATACGCGCTCACCCCTGCCCCTGAAGACACGCCGTCATTAAAACGCCCCAACCGTTTCGAAACGGACTGGCGCAGTATTAACCGTGTCAGTCATGACAGCTATCTGCAGAGCGGCTACGACCGTGGTCATATGGCGCCGAATTACGCCATCAGCCGCCTGTACGGCAAACAGGCGCAAGCGGACAGCTTTTTGATGACCAACATCAGCCCGCAAAAGTCCAAACTGAACCAGCGCGTCTGGCAGCGCCTGGAGGAAGTCGAAATCCAGCATTTCGCCAAAATATTCGGCAAAGTCTGGGTGATTACAGGACCGGTATTCACCGGAACCGTCGAGCGATTACCGTCGGCCTGGACAGTGGAAATACCGGACGCCTTTTACAAGATTTATATTGCCGAACCCCGTCCCGGCGCCCGCCCTGTCGCACTGGGCTTTTTAATACCGCAGACGGTCAAAGGCAAGGAACCTTTGATGCAATTCGTGACGTCTGTCGATCATATAGAAGCGCAAACCGGCCTGGACTTTTTTTCTGATCTGGACGACAAGATCGAAGATGCCATCGAAGCAAGCGCCAATCCATCGCCATGGAAATTATCCTCAGTCAGCAGACTGCCGCCGCGTTATTGAACGCGGCCAACGCGCCAAGGGCGCCCCTACGCGTTGTCCGACCCATGCGTTCATAACAAATTCAACGCTTCAATTTATCAAACAAACAATTTCTTGATCTAGCTCAACTTTAATGTAGCAAAGTTTGTTTAAATAGCCTCGCTCTTAGCGCAATATTGCTGAATATTCCTCTCACGCAGCATATTTGCCTAAGTTCTACCTACATAGAATTACTAATTTTTAGATCCGACGAGCTTTGGGCTGTTTAGCGATTATTCCGTATAAAAGCTAAACAGCCTTTTTTTATCGATGATTTTCAATTGCTTGGATTTGACTTCAATCAACTGTCGTGACTGAAAATGATGAATGATACGACTGACCGTTTCATGCGCGATCCCCAGATAATTGCCTATTTCCTCGCGCGACATGCTCAAACGGAATTCCAGCTCTGAGTAGCCCCGCATTCTGAGCCGTTCTGAAATATGCAGGATAAAACAGGCCACGCGCGCTTCCGCGGACCGTCGGCTAAGCATCATCTTTTGTACCTGGCTGTCGAACTGGTCGCAGGTCCGTTGCAGCAGCACTTGACTCAAGCCCGGTGTTTTGACGGCCAGCACTTCAATTTTATGGGCCGGCAGATGGCAGTAATTCACGGTTTCCAATGCGATGGCCGTGCAGTTATGAGTTTGTGACGACATGCCGTCAAACCCCAGCAACTCGCCCGGCAGAATAAAATCAACGACCATCTCGTTGCCGCTTTGATCGAAACTGAGCAGTTTCGCGCTGCCGGAGCGCAAGGCAATGATGCCTCTGAACGGGCTGCCGGCATGATAGATGGCCTCCCCTTTCCGGCGGATATTGTTCCGGTTGACCAGTAAACCAAGCTCACCGATTTCGGAACTGGTCAACCCTTTAGGGATGCATATGTTATCCAGGTTACAGTTTTCGCAGGTGATGGTCGATTTATTTGTCAGTGGATCTGGCGCTGTTGGATTTATCATGTGGTCAGGATGAGGATGGGAAAAGTACGATAGCCGACAAATCTATCAAAAACTTAGCCAGGTCACAAGGTTCGCCTGGTTATCACCTTGCCGCTACAAAAGGGATTGATACAACAGGGCAGCCCTGACACAGCGCAGAATACCGTAATTGTACTGGCCGCCGAACAGCTCATAAACGGGCTTGAGCGCGTTTTTCCGGTCTTCCGGTAAACTGATAAACGCATCCTCTATAAGCCTGATTTCCGGCTCCGGCAAATCAACGACCTCGGACAGCGCCAACAGCCCTTGTTCCAGGGACTCGGCCAAATGGTTATAAATGGTGGTCTCCTGCAGTTCCCGCTGCCGGGCAATCTGTTCCACGCTGTAACCCAGCCTGAACAAAGCCACCGATTCGGCCATGGTATCGGATAAATCGATTGGCCCCTGATTTTTAACTTCGGCAAATTCGCTGATCACGGCCAGGAATTCATCGCCATACAGCTCCAGCTTGCGTTCGCCGACGCCCGACAACAAGCCCAGTTGCTGATGTGTCATGGGCTTGGCTTCCAGCATGGCCATCAATGTGGCGTCATGGAAAATAACATACGGCGGCACATCCTGCGCATCGGCCAGCTCGCGGCGTTTGGCGCGCAACGCATTCCACAGCAAGGCGTCCTGGCTGTCGCCAAACTGCCGGCTTTCGCCTTTGCGGCGTTTTAACTTCTGCGGCTTTAAATCCTTGCGCAGCATCAACTGCTGTTCGCCGCGCAAAATCGGACGACAGGCCTCCGTCAGCTTGAAGGCGCCGTAGCCGTCAAAATCGACCGCCACCAGCCCTCGGGCAACCAATTGCCGAAATACCGAACGCCACTGGCTTTCGTCCAGCTCCTTGCCGATGCCGAAAGTCGATTGCAGGTGATGGCCAAAGCTTTTGATCCGCTCATTGTCCTTGCCGAGCAACACATCGATCAGGTAATTGACGCCGAAGCGCTGCTCGGTGCGATAAATGCACGACAATGCCTGCTGCGCGGCCAACGTGCCGTCCCAGGTCTCCACCGGCTCCAGGCAGGTGTCGCAATTGCCGCAGGGTTGCGCTAGCGTGTCGCCGAAATAGCTTAACAACGATTGTCGGCGGCAATGCACTTGCTCGCATAAAGCCAGCATCGATTCGAGCTTATGGTATTCGACACGTTTGTGCGCTTCGTCGGCATTGGAATCGGCCAGCATTTGCCGTAGCGTAATGACATCCTGCAGGCCATAAGCCATCCAGGCATCGGCGGGCAGTCCGTCGCGCCCCGCCCGGCCGGTTTCCTGATAATACGCCTCGACGCTTTTAGGCAAGTCCAGATGCGCGACAAAACGCACGTTCGGCTTATCGATGCCCATGCCGAAAGCGATCGTGGCAACGATCACGAGACCGTCCTCCATCAAAAATCGGTGCTGGTGCTGTTGCCGAAGGTTCGCGGCCATGCCGGCATGATACGGCAGCGCATTGATGCCCTTGGTTCTGAGCCATTCGGCCGTGGCCTCGACTTTCTTGCGCGACAGGCAATAAACGATACCGGCATCGCCGGCGTGCTCGGCCCGAATAAAATCGAGCAACTGCTGCCGGGCGTTCTGCTTCTGTACAATCCGGTAACGGATATTGGGCCGGTCGAAGCCGCTTTGGAACAGCCGCGCCTGTTCCAGTCCCAGACGCAGCATGATCTCCTGCCGGGTCTTCTCATCGGCCGTTGCGGTCAGCGCGATGCGCGGAATAGCGGGGAAACGCTCATGCAGCATCGACAACTGCAGGTAATCGGCGCGAAAATCATGCCCCCATTGCGACACGCAATGCGCTTCATCAATGGCGAACAGGGCTATATTAAGGCGCTCGAACAGCGCCAATGTGCGCGCCGACGTCAGTCTTTCCGGGGCGATATAAAGTAAGTCGAGCTCATCATTCAGCAACTGCTGCTCGATAATGCGCACGTCATCCTGCGCTAGAGTCGAATTGAGAAAAGCGGCTTTCACGCCGACCTGAAGCAAGGCGCTGACCTGATCCTGCATCAACGCGATCAGCGGCGAAATGACGATGCCGACACCGGTCCTGATCAGGGCCGGAATCTGATAGCATAACGACTTGCCGCCCCCGGTCGGCATCAGGACCAGAGCGTCCTGCCCGGCGATTAATTGCTCGATAACCGCCTGCTGCTGCCCCCTGAAACGGTCATAGCCGAAAATTGTTTTGAGTATTTCAATGGGCTTGCTGTGCACGGCTTCCTTCACTGCGATAATATTTCTTCAATCAGTTAATACCTTCTATAATAGACCGATTATATCAGGACTGCAGGGTACAGACGCCCAATCTATGACTCATTTGAATAATAAGCTTTCAACACGCCTGGTCCAGATTCTGGAAAACGGCCAACAGCAACTGCTCCGCGGGGGATTTAAAGGCATCGAAAAGGAAAGCCTTCGCATAGCCAAAGACGGCTTCATCGCGCAAACCCCGCATCCGAAAGCATTGGGGTCCGCCCTGACCCATCCGTATATCACGACGGATTATTCCGAAGCCCTCATTGAATTGATCACGCCGCCGTTTACCGACATCAAGGACTCGCTGGCATTTCTGGACAAAACGCACCAGTTTGTTTATGACAACCTGGACAACGAAATGCTGCTGGCCGCGAGCATGCCCTGCGGCATCGACGGCGATGAAAGCATACCGATTGCCCAATACGGCTCATCCAACATCGGCCGCATGAAGCATATCTACCGGCACGGCCTGTGGCATCGCTATGGCAGGACCATGCAATCCATTGCCGGCATCCACTTCAACTATTCCGTGCCCGAAGCCTTGTGGCCTGTTCTGTACGCGCAGGAAAATCCGGATGCCAGCCTGGAACACTTCATATCCGAGTCCTATTTCGCATTGATCAGAAATTTTCAGCGCCGGGGTTGGCTGATCCTGTATCTGTTCGGCGCCTCGCCCGCCATCTGCAAAAGTTTCTTCAAAAGCCGCCCGTCCCTGATGGACGGGTTTGAGGAATTCGACCCGGGCACCCTGTATCATCCTTATGCCACCTCATTACGCATGAGCGATATCGGCTATAAAAGCAAAAATCAGGCTAACTTGCGGATTGATTACAATTCGCTGGCCGGTTATGTCGCCAGCCTGAGCCAGGCCATCGCCACACCCTATCCGGAATACGAACAAATCGGCACGGTCGTGGACGGGCAATACCTGCAGCTGAGCAGCAATATCCTGCAGATCGAGAACGAGTTCTACAGTACGATCCGGCCTAAACAGATTGCCGAATCCGGCGAAAAACCGACACTGGCGCTCAAGCGCCGCGGCGTCCGTTACGTGGAAATGCGCTCGCTTGACCTGGATGTCTTCAACCCTATCGGCATCGACGAAGACAAAGCCCGCTTCATAGAGGCGCTGCTGCTGACCTGCCTGTTGAAAGACAGCCCGCTGAAATCGGAACAGGATCAGCAGATCAACAATGCCAATCAGCTGGCTGTGGCGCAATTCGGCAGAAAGCCCGGACTGGAACTGAACAGAGACGAGCGAACCATGCCTTTACGGGACTGGGCCAGCGAAATCCTGGAAGACATGTGGCCGATTTGCGAGATCCTGGACGGCGACGATGCAAACAAACCCTACAGCCAGGCCCTGAAGCAGCAGCAAGCAATCGTCGACAATCCCGACCTGACCGCCTCGGCGCGCATACTGGAGCACATGGGGCAGCAGCACCAGGAATTCGGCTGCTTCTCGCTGAACAAATCGGCCGAGCATGAACAGTACTTCCGGCAACGCAAGCTGGATGACCGCAATACCGCGCAATTCAATGAACTTGCCGAGCAATCGCTGGCCAAACAAAAAGAAATCGAAAGCCGCGACCAACTGCCTTTTGACGAGTTTTTAAAACACTATTTCGCGCAAAGCTGACGTTAAACCGACCAACATGACCGCATTCAATATCGAGACCTTACAAACCGAGCTGGCGCAGAAAAACCCGCGCGCCATCCTCAAAAAAGCCCTGGAGCTGTTCGACAACATTGCCATTTCCTTCAGCGGCGCCGAAGATGTCGTGCTGATCGACATGGCCGTCAAGATCAGGCCGGACATACCGGTTTTCTCGCTCGATACCGGCCGCCTGCATCCTGAAACCTACCGTTTCATCGAGAAAGTCAGAAAGCATTACCAGATCGACATTGAGCTGTTGACCCCGGACCGGGACATACTGGACCGCTTCGTCAAAAGCAAGGGCCTGTTCAGCTTCTACGAAGACGGCCATCAGGAATGCTGCGGCATCCGCAAAGTGGAGCCCTTAAAACGCAAACTCGCGCATCTGGATGCCTGGATTACCGGCCAGCGCAAGGACCAGAGCCCCGATACGAGGCAAGCCATTCCCGAAGTGCAAATCGATACCGCGCTCTCCACGCCGGAACACACACTGGTTAAATTCAACCCGCTGGCCAACTGGACGTCGGCACAGGTGTGGGATTACATAGAAGCCTGGCAGGTGCCCTACAATGAACTGCACGAGAAAGGCTTCGTCAGTATCGGCTGCGAGCCCTGCACGCGCCCCATCCTGCCCAACCAGCACGAACGAACCGGCCGCTGGTGGTGGGAATCGGGGGCCAAAAAAGAATGCGGCCTGCATGCGGGCAATTTAAAAGGTAAAGACGAATAACTACCGAAAGCGCCGGTTCCTGCACGGCTTGCGCCTTGTGCTTACAGCCGGCCGGCAACCCGCATACAGGGTCTGTCTCGTATGGGCTGCCGGCTTTCCGGCCATGGCACTCAACTTGCTAGTTATGCTCCTACCAAACGATTAAATTCAGATCAACCTGTAGGAGTACCGGATGAGTATCTATCTAAACGCGGTGATCGGCAGCCGGGAACTGGAAGGCAGCGCCATCGACAAGGCAATTATGACGATGGCGCTGCGTCTGGCAAAAGCGCGCAAGACATTGGAAAATAATGGAGGAATGGCTGTTGACCTGACGCTGCTGCTGCCGGGCAAAACGCACAAACCCGATTTTAAAGGCATGCGCATGACGCGTTTTTCCAGTACCGAGGGCGTGCTCTATATCGAGTCTGCCGTACCGGAGAAAATGTTGCATTCGGAACAGGCCGAACTTTATGTGTCGGCTTTGTTACAGGATGCGGTGGACAATGCCGCGGACTATTTTTCCGACCGGGGTTTGGCTTTTTCCCATACCCAGTGGCAAAGCCTGCTGCAGTCGGACGGCAACGAGCCGTAGTCTTCAAGCCGGCATCATCGCCTCTTCCCTTTTAGATTGTCAGGCGCACGACCTGAACATGGGCGCCGCCCTTAACAAGGCGGATACTCTATCGTCCGGCAAACAGAGCTAACGGATATCGTCAGCCCCGCCCAAATTGCGTCATTCCCGCCTGTCGGCGGGCGCCTTTTAGAAGCGCGCCAGACAATAGCACGGCAACTTTGAACCGACGATCTTTCGACCGCCGAGCTTGCACAGTGCTCATTATCAAAACTGATTCAACCTTACAGTAGCTAATGAGCCATGAACTTGGTAAAGTGCACTTTTTGACCGATCCCGCATATCAATTTCGCTTTACGGCCTCTTAGGCACGGGAATGAAACAAGCCCCGCGATTGATGCAGGATTTCTGTTCATGTTCAGGGCGCGGAAACAAACGCATGGCAAGCTGAGTAGCTGTTTGCGCAAAGCTTCCGCTCCTTGCTCACGCCCCTTGCCTACATCCCTGTAGGCAAGGCCTGAGAAGGACGGAAAGACAAGTCAGTTGCGAGAGCTGTAAAAATTCACGTTCCCAGTTATGAAGACAGGATGAAAAACGCTTCATTGCGATGGGCTGACGCTGGCCTGATATGGAAATAACGGCATTCTCCATGAAGTTAATACAACAGAAACAATGGATAACGTTCCGGAGCGACACGCCTCCGGATCGGAACTGACCAGGCAATTGCCGCGTTTGTTAGGAGTTGATTAATCCAAGACTGATCAACGCTTGAAGAAACTCAACAGCTATTCCTCGTTTTGAGGCATATAAGCGATGAAACGTAAAATAATAAAAAATCTGGCGGGCGGTTTATTCGCGCTTACAATTCCGTGCGAGTGCGCTTTCGCTTCTGCCCCATTGTCCTGCGATACGATTTCCGAAACCGATATTGTCGACCTGGATTTATCCGAACTGGCCGAGGTGCCGGTTTTTTTATCCGCTAACCAGAAGGCGACGTGCACCAGCCAGGCCGCCGGCATTGTGACCGTGATCTCGGGCCAGGAAATCCGCAACATGGGTGCCCGGGACCTGATCGACGTGCTGCAACTGGTGCCCGGTTTCAGTTTCGGTGTCGACACCTCCAATGTCGTGGGCCTGGGCATTCGCGGCATTCAGGCGCATGAAGGCAAGGTAGCGGTTTTTGTCGACGGTATTAATTTAAATGAACATCGGTTTGGCACGACCCAGTTCGGCAATCATTTTTCAACGGAACAAATTGACCGCATCGAAATCATTCGCGGCCCCGGCTCCATTATTCACGGTAATTTCGCGGAAATGGGCGTGATCAATATCATCAGCAAAAGCGCGGCCCAGATAAACGGCGTCAAAGTGAGCGGACAGTATGGCCGCTATGAGCGCGGCGAAGCCCGGAAAAACGCGGAACTGGTCGCCGGAAAAAAATGGGAAGACTGGGAAATCAGCCTATCCGGCAAATACGGTCGAGCCCATCGAAGCGATAGGATCTATCAGGACGCGGTAGGGCAAAGCTTTGACATGGCCGACCAAAACGAACTCGATTCAAGAATGATCAACCTGGGCGTTAAATACAAGGAGATTGGCCTGCGCTTTCTCGCGGATGATTACAGCGTCAACAGCCGCGACGGTTTTGCCGCCACAATGAGCGAACCGGGCCGGTACCTGACCAACCGCTTTACAACATACGCGGCCAACTTGAATTTCCAGCATGATTTTACCGAAGCCATACAATTGGATCTCAACGCCCAGTTTTCCCACCAGAATCCCTGGGAACGGACCCGAAAGCATTTAGACGGACAACCGCCGTTATTGCGCGAGCAAGTGTTCGTCGATTTTTACAAGTTCGACGCCAAAACCACGCTGGCGTCGGAAAAAGGCGACTATCTGGTGCTGGGCAACAGTTTCGCTTTCAATAAATTCGACCTCCGCGAGACCGGCGCGGGCGGTCTGAAAACGCCTTTGCCGACCTTCAGCGATTACACCGCCTACGCCGAGGCCAGCTACGCCTTTCCCTGGGTTACCATGCTGGCCGGATTGCGCTTCGACGCCTACAATGAATACGGCACCAACCTGGCCCCGCGCTTTGCCCTGACCAAGGATTTCGGCCGCTTCCACTTCAAGGCCCTGTACAGCCAGGCTTTCCGCATACCGACCGGCGGCAATTATCAAAAAAACGCGGAATACAATCTTGGCCGGCCGGCGGCGGAACAAATCGGCCAGGTCAATCCTGAGAGAACCTACACAGCCGAAATCGAGTTCGGCTATCAATTGCTCGATAACCTGGATTTAACCATCAACCTGTTCGATATCCGCAGCAAAAATATCATCCTGTATCAGATTGATGAGAATGATGACGATTTTTACATCAACGCCGCCGGCCAGAATACCCGGGGCATCGAAACCGGCTTGCTTTATAACGCTAATGGCTGGGGCTATTTGAAGCTGGATTATTCTTATTATCAGTCGACCCGCAATACGGCGGACAAATATAAAATCATCGATGCCCAGGGCCAGATACATGACCGGCTGAATGTCGGCTTTCCCACCCACAAAGTGACCTTGAACGCGCATGCCGCCATTACGCCGTCGTTTTCCATTAATCCGACCTTGATATTCGTTAGTGATCGCTACGGCTATACAGGCGATCGCCTGACACACCACGCGCCGTCCTGGAACGCCAACGTCTATTTCCGCTACCAAAATTTGCTGACCAAGGGGCTGGAAGTCGGATTAGGCGTTTATGATATTTTTAACGAACGCTTCGAATACGTCCAGCCTTACCACGGCGGCCATCCTGCCTTGCCGGGACCAAGCCGGGAAATCATGCTGAAGCTGTCCTACCAGTATTGATGATGCTCATTCTTTCCCTCCGACCCGATAAGTTGAAACGATAAAACCGGATATGCGCATCATGCAGTTGCTAATGAAGTCGGTTTTGGTATTGGCTTTGCTATTGAGCCAAGGCTGGGCTATGGATCAACGGGAGCTGACGATTAAAGCGGCTTACCTTTTCAGGTTGTCGCTGTTCGTCGAATGGCCGCCATCCAGCCTCGACTCGGCCGGATCGGAACCGATGCGTTTTTGCATTGCTGGCGATCAAGGCACAACCGAATCCCTGGAGACGCTCCTGGCCGGCAAAGCGATCAATCAGCATAAAATAGAAGTGGCCGAGGTACAGCCGCGTGACGATTTATCCGCCTGCCATTTACTTTATCTTCCCGAATACATCCGATCGCCCCAACCCTTTCTTCAAGCGGCCGCCTCCTACCCGATCCTGACTGTCGGCGAAACCGAGGCTTTCTATCGTCAGGGCGGTATGATATTTCTTTACAATAAAGGCAACAGGATTCGATTCGCTATCAATGAACAAGCCGCCAAAGAGGCCGGTTTGGAATTAAGAGCGCAATTATTACATTTGTCCCAACAACCATGATACATACCCAACGCTCCATTAAAAACCGACTTTTTTTCATCATAGTACTGACCAGCACGATCGTGCTCTTGATAGCGGGCCTGCTGTTCATCACCTTCAGAATGATGCAATTGAAGCAGGACATGACCAACAGCCTGACCATCCAGGCCGGCGTCATTGCCGACAATGCCAAGGCCAGCATCGTGTTTAAAGACAAAGACGAGGCCAGCAACTCATTGGCTTCGCTGCAATACGATCCCCAGGTCATTTATGCCGTATTGCTGAACGACGAAAACCAGGTCCTTGCACGCTATCAGCGACCCGACAGCGACTTGTCGAAGGCGCCCCGGATCGTTGACGCGTTTTTGACCGACAGCCCGATTTTCAGCGAAACCGAGCGCTATCTTGTCCATGCCCGGCCGATTTACTCACAAGCCAATAAAATCGGCCACGTGATTCTATATGCCGACTTTTCGCGCTATCGGCATCTGCTGGCCCACACCGCGCTGGTAGTGGGTATTGTCATTATACTCGCCCTGATTGTGGCCTTGTGCTTGTCCTATCTCCTGCAAAAGCTCATCTCGAAACCGATCGAATCGCTGGCCGACTTCGTCTGGACCGTTATCGAAGGGCAAAATTATGAATTGAGGGTAGAGAACAAAAGCTATGCCGAAATCGAACGGTTGTCGGACGCCTTTAACAAATTGCTGGAGCAAATCCATTATGCGATATCGGCGCGCGACCAGGCGCAAATGCAATTGAAAAAATATAGCGAGCAATTGCAGGATTTGGTGTATGACCGGACTCGTCAACTCGAAAACGCCAAAGAAGCCGCTGAAGCGTCGTCCAGAGCCAAATCGGCGTTCCTGGCCAATATGAGTCATGAGATCCGCACCCCGATGAATGCGATTGTGGTTTTTACCCGTCTGGCACTGAATGCATCGGAGTCCCCCCATCAGCAACAGCAACTGAAGCGCGCGCTTGAATCGGTCGATTTGCTGCTGTCCCTGATCGACGATTTACTCGATTTCTCGCGCATTGACGCCAATAAAATGGAACTGGATTATCAAGACTGCGATTTGTTTGAAATCCTGACCAGCATCAATCAAATGCTGACCGCCAAGTTTGTCGAAAAAGAGCTTGAATTCATTATCGACGTCTCCGAAACAGTGCCCCGGCATATCTGGACCGATTCACTGCGGTTAAAGCAGGTGCTGATTAACCTGCTGACCAATGCGTTAAAGTTTACCGAAAGAGGGCAAGTGCGCTTGTCCATCTCCCCCGATAAGAATGGCCCATCGCCGCAAATAAACTTCAGCATCAGCGATACCGGCATCGGCATGGACCGAAAAACACTCGACAGAATCTTCGAAGTCTTCAGCCAGGGCGACGTATCGACCACACGCAAATACGGCGGCACCGGACTGGGACTGAGTATTTCCAAGAAACTGGTGACCCTGATGGGCGGCAATCTGAATGCTGAGAGCCGCCCCGGACAGGGCAGCCGCTTTTCATTTTCATTACCGCTTAAACCGGTACTGGCCGAAGCTGAAACTGATAATGCCATTGCCATCGACCGGTCCGTACCCATGCCGGACGTCATGGTCGTCGAGCCCCGTCAACAGAGCCGGACGCATCTGGTTGGACTCTTGCAATCGCTAGGCTGCAAAGCCGACAGTGCGGAAACAGGCAACGGCGCATTAAATCAGCTGACGCGCCATCACTACCGCCATTTGCTGATCAGTCGGAATTTGCCGGATATTGATGCCTTGAAACTGGTCCGCCTGATCAGAGCCGAACCCCGGTTATCGGGACTCTCGATTTCGCTGATGGACAACCTGCTGGGCGAACAAGCCATCAAGCAGTTTTCCGAAACCGACACCCCGGTAGGCTACCTGAAAACCCCTGTTTTCGATCGGGTACTGCTTTATCGGCATCTGGTCTCGGGGCAACAGGAAAACGCCCCCCGGATATTGCCCCAAGCCGAACCGCCGGTCCAATTGTTTAAATTATCCTGCGTTTTGATTGTTGACGACTATCACATTAACCGGCTGCTGGTCATGGACATTCTTCAAGACCAGGCGGAACGGTTTCTGGAAGCCGTCAATGGCCGGGAAGCAATCGAAATCCTGCAAAAGGAAAAGGTGGATCTGGTGCTGATGGATATTCAAATGCCGGAAATGGACGGTTACGAGGCAACCCGGCGGATTCGCCAGCAACTCCAGCTCACATCTTTACCGATCATCGGCATGACGGCTTTTGCCGGCGAAAGCGACCGCCGTCAATGCTATCAGGCGGGCATGAACGACGTTATGACAAAACCCATCGATATCGAACAATTAAGGAAAATATTCCACCAGCTCAGCAAGGGGCAGGCCAGATTCGCGGCAGTCAACAGCGCCGCCGGCGCCGACCCGGCGCTCACCAATTATCGCTTGCCCGGCATAGACGTCGAAAGCGGCCTGTCGCGACTGCATAACGATGAAAAGAAATACAAAAAACTGCTCGAGCTGTTCTACAACAGCTATCAGGGCAAGGAAAACCTGTTGGAAGACTATCTGGAGCAAAAAAACTGGGCCGGTGCCGAAGCCTGGCTGCATGCCTTGAAAGGCATTTGCGCCAATCTCTCCATCTCCAGCGTCAATGACAGCTGTGTAAAACTTCACCAGCAATTGCAGAATCGATCCGTTGAGCCGAAGGACCTGCAGCAGTTCAAGCATCGCTTCACCGAAGTCATTAGTGGCCTGCGGCAAGTGGCTGAATCGGAGCCTTAAACCGGACCAGAACGGACACGCGCAACCACGGCATTCACATAACTCCAGATCAATCCGTCATCAAAAAGATACGGGAATGTGAAAGTTGGCGATACTAAGGATTTGGCTAAAAATGACTTCCTGAAATTAGAGTCTTGCATAGGATGTGCTGACCCAAAGCAAGCGCTCTAGGCGGCGCAGTGAAGCGCATCGCTCGCGAACGATGCGCCTCCTGTCGTCGGCACATCCTATGTTTAAACAGGGAAATTATTTATGACCAAATCCTCAGTAATAGGCATGGAATAAATCCGCACCTACACCGGAAATTCCTCCGCGCACTTGAGGAAGTTATTTTATGCGCACTCCTAACCAACACCTTAAAACTTCGTGCGCTTCATGTCCTTGTGGTTAAATTTTTGATTCATAAAATGTTTGCGCGCGATTTAACCCGAGGCACGGACACGACCTTCATTGCCCCGGCCGCAGCACCAGTACTTTCGCGAACGATTGCAGGCTCACCTGTTCTTCCAGCACCAGGCCGCAGCGGTCGAACAACTTTTGCCATTCATCGAGCGTCCTTTCCTTTCCGCGGGTAGCCATGAACATCTGCATGTCGACTGCGGCACCGGCAAAGTCGGCCCGAGATTCGGGCAGAACCAGCTCCATCAGGGCAATGCGGGCGCCCGTTCCGGCGCAGGCGCTGACGATATTGCGCAGAGCCTTGACGCAATGATCGTCATCGAAGCCGTGCAGGACGGCGCTGAGCAGGTAAATGTCCTTGTCGCTGGCCGCCGCCGGAACCGATTCGAACAGATCGCCGGCCTGAAATTCCAGGCGGGCGAGCAGGGCCGGCTCCTCGCGCCCTGTCCAGTGTTGCGCCGCTTCACGGATAACTTGAGCACGGTCCACTACCAGGGCAGTCAGATGCGGGTGATGTTTCAGAATGGCAAGGGATTTACTGCCGTTCGAGCCGCCAACATCGATGACGCGCTCGAACCGTCCCCAGTCAAAATCCCGCGCGAAGCTGTCGCCGGTCAGCGCTTCCACGCTGTCCATCGCCCGCGAGAATAAGCGATCGAACTCGGGATGGGCATCCATATAGCCGAACATTGCCTGTCCATGCGTTAGCTGGAACGGCACCTCACCGTTTCGCACGCCCCTTTCCAGCTGTTCGTACCACGGCCGGCTCATCGCTTCCGAGTTGTGCATCAGAATCATCGCGCGCACGTTTTTCGGGTTGTCCTCGCGCAGATAGGCAGACAGGCCATTGTTGCGGAACACGCGGGGCGACGCTTCCTCGAACACGCCCAGCGCCGCCAACAGCCTGAGCAGCCGGTAAACGGCATCAGGCTCCGCAACAACGCGAGCGGCAATCTCATCGACCGTGAGGTGCTCGTTGCCCAGCACCGTGGCAATATCGAGCCGGGCGGCGACGTAAAGCGCCCGCGACTGCCAGAACGCCGAGCCGATCTGGATGAGGCGAAACGGCGGCGGCGTGATCTTGTTCGGGATGTTTTGCAGCCAGCCGGCGAATTTCATCAGGCCGGAAAACCGTCGAACGGCGCCGGCATTTTTCTGTAACGACAAGGAAGTTCCTCCTGTTAT
The DNA here is from genome assembly GCF_000746145.1 of Methylobacter sp. BBA5.1. Taxonomy (NCBI): domain Bacteria; kingdom Pseudomonadati; phylum Pseudomonadota; class Gammaproteobacteria; order Methylococcales; family Methylococcaceae; genus Methylobacter; species Methylobacter sp. BBA5.1. Next base: position 26,247 of record NZ_JQKS01000027.1, on the reverse strand, counting down.
GGGGGCGCGGCCGGCGCAAGGCCCGCCGTAAAAAGCCGGCCGTTGAAATCGGCCAGCGCTTCAAGGAAAGCGGCATCCAACGCGTGGCCCATTTGTTCCTCAAAAATATCTTTCAACAGCATCGGCGTCATGGCCAGACTGACGAAAGCCATCCTGAGGACATCCGGGTCCACCGACGGAGCGATCTGCCCGTACATTTTCAAGTCGGCGACCTTTTTCGCGCCCCGCGTGCGCCCGCGTTCCAGCATCTGTTGGATAAAACGCCGCCCCGGCCCCTGGTTCAAAGCCAGCACTTTCAGGATCAGTTTGGGAAATTCCGGCCGTTCGGTCATCGTGTCGTAATAGAGACGAAGGAAGGCTGAGAATCCTTCCGCCGACGACAGCATCGGCCCGTCCAGCACATCCAGCAACGGGCTCAGCGTATCCCGGATCATCTCCTCGTACAGACCTTCCTTATTGCCGAAGTAGTAGCGGATCATGGAAATGTTGGCATCGGCTTTTTCGGCTATCAGCCGGGTAGTGACCTTATGGTATTCATCGGCCAAAAAACATTCCAGTGCGGCCTTGAGCAGCCGCGTCCGGACGGGGTCGGGAGGTTGTTGCCGGGCAATATTCATCGCATTCTCCTGATAGCAAGTGATCAGGAGTAGATTAGCATCCGCATGCCGGTATCAACAGCCTTTTAGTCAATCAATTCATGCTGTCTGATTGACTTATGAAATCCCCGCTTCTTGCGGATACCCAATCCGTCATTGAAACTGAGTAGGGTACCAGACTGTGAAAGAATTAGTGAAAAGCGTCATAAAAAGCCTTATTCACCACGAAGATCACGAAGGACACGAAGAAAAAATATAATTAATCAATAACTTAAAACTTCGTGTGCTTCGTGTCCTTCGTGGTTAAATCTTTTAAATTGAATACTTTCACAGTCTCGTACGCACCGCGTACCTTTTTCAAAACATTCCGAGTGAATTATCCTCAAAAATGGTACGCGATGCGTACCCTACAATGGAGATGCAAGCGGGACAACGTTCCAGAAAATTGCTCGTTGATAAATCCGATCAGCCCGACGCGCTACCCTTCGGCCTCGGCAGAACGCATTATTTTCGCCGCTTCGACCATATTGCCCAGCGCTTTCCGGACTTCCTCCCACTGCCGCGTTTTCAGGCCGCAATCCGGGTTGACCCACAGCTTCTCGGGGCTGATCCGTTCGCCGGCCCTTTTCAGCAGCGCGACAATGGCTTCGGTCGTCGGGATATTCGGGCTGTGGATATCGTAAACGCCCGGCCCGATGTCGTTCGGATAATCGAAATCGATAAACGCATCCAGCAGTTCCATATTGGAACGCGACGCCTCGATAGTGATCACATCGGCATCCAGTCCGGCAATGGCTTCGATGATGTCATTGAATTCCGCATAGCACATGTGCGTGTGAATCTGCGTGGCGTCCTGAGCGCCGCCGGCGCTGATGCGGAAAGCGCGCCCCGCCCAGTCCAGATACTCGGTCCATTGCGCCTGGCGCAGCGGCAGTCCCTCGCGGAAGGCCGGCTCGTCGATCTGGATCACCGGGATGCCGGCCTGTTCGAGATCCAGCACTTCATCGCGCAAGGCCAGCGCCAGCTGGTAGGCCGTGACTGAACGGGGCTGGTCATCGCGGACGAACGACCAATTCAGAATCGTGACCGGGCCGGTCAGCATGCCTTTCATCGGCTTGCCGATCTGGCTCTGCGCATAACTGATCCAGCGTACGGTCATGGGCGCAGGCCGGCTGACGTCGCCGTAGATGATCGGCGGCTTGACGCAGCGCGTGCCGTAGGACTGCACCCAGCCATGGGCAGTGGTCAGGAAACCCGCCAGCTGTTCGCCGAAGTACTCCACCATGTCGTTGCGCTCCGGCTCGCCATGCACCAGCACATCGAGGCCCAGTTCATCCTGCTCCCGGATGCAGTATTCGATCTGCTGTTCCATCAGCTGGATATAGTCCTGTTCGCTGAGCAGGCCCTGTTTGAAATCGTGGCGCACCTTGCGGATCTCCGGCGTCTGCGGGAATGATCCGATCGTCGTGGTCGGATAGCGGGGGAGCTTGAGCCTGATCTGCTGTTGTTCCCGTCGTACCGCAAAGCCGCTCTGCCTCCGGTCCATGGTTTCATCGATGGCCGCCACCCGGGCCTGCACCGCCTGATTATCCCGCAAGCCGCTTTCCCGACGTGCGCGGACCGCCGTTCTTGATGCCGATAATGCCGGCTCGGCGGCATCCGCCCCTTGTTCGAGAGCCTGGCGCAATACCGCCAGTTCCGTCAGCTTTTGCCGGGCAAACGCCAGCCAGGGCTTAACCTTCTGATCCAGCTCAGCCTCGAGTTCCAGATCGATCGGCACGTGCAGCAGTGAACAGGAAGGCGCCAGCCAGAGCTCGCCCTTGAAACGCTCCCGCACGCCGGCAACGGTCGCCAGGGCCGCATCCAGATCGGTACGCCAGACATTGCGCCCGTCGACCAGCCCCAGCGACAGCACCTTGTGATCGGCAAAATTGTCGAGGACGTGCGTCAGTTGCCCGCTGCCTTTGAGCAGATCGATATGAAGTCCCGCGACCGGCAGCTTGCAGGCCAATGAGGCGTGCGCATTCAACTCGCCGAAATATGTGGCCAGCAGAATCTTGACGCCATTGTTCTGCAGGCGATGATAAACGGCTTCGAAGGCGCTGCTCCAGGCGACGGGCAGATCCAGCACCAGAGCAGGCTCGTCAATTTGGACCCACTCCACGCCCTGCCCGGCCAGCCGCAGCAGGATTTCGCCGTAAACCGGCAGCAGGCGCTCCAGCAAATCCAACTTATTAAAGCCGGTCTCGGATTTTGCCAGCCACAGCCAGGTCAGCGGCCCCAGCAGCACCGGTTTCGGCTGATGGCCCAGCGCCTGCAGTTCACGCGTCTCGTCGAACAGCTTGGTGCTGGACAGGGCAAACGACTGGTCCGGCGCCACTTCCGGGACCAGATAGTGATAGTTGGTATCGAACCACTTGGTCATTTCGCAGGCCCGAAACGCCTGTCCGTCCCTGGCCCGGCCCCGCGCCATCCTGAAATAAGCCTCCGGACCGACCGGTTGCGCCGCCGGCCCGAAGCGCTCAGGTACGACGCCGAGCATGACGCTGGTATCCAGCACGTGGTCATAGTAAGAGAAATCGCCGACGGGGATAAGATCCAGTCCGCAGTCGGCTTGCAGCCGCCAGTGGCGCTGCCGGATGTCGGCGGCAATGCCGTCCAGGTCCGGCTGATCGATTTCGCCCCGCCAGTAGCGTTCCAGGGCGAATTTCAGTTCGCGGTTTTCGCCCAGGCGGGGAAAACCCAGGTTATGCGTTTTTATCATTGTTATTGCTCTCGTCGTGAATTAAGGGACAGGCGCATTGTAAGGCTTGCGTAACATGATAAATATTGATAGTTTCTCATTATTTCATGAGAAAAATTCATAAATGGAACTGATTCATCTGCGCATCCTGCTGGCGCTGAAACAGAGCGGCACGTTAAGCGCGGCCGCCGACCAACTGCACCTGACCCAATCGGCCCTGTCCCATCAGATGAAGAACCTGGAACAGCGCCTGGGCGTCGTCCTGTGGCGCAAGCAGGGCCGGCTGCTGGTGCTGACCCAGGCGGGAAAATACCTCTCCGAGGTCGCCGAATCGGTCATCGCCACCGTTGACTCCGCCGAACAGCACCTGACCCTGCTGGGCGCCGGAAAAACCGGCAAACTGACCGTCGGCATCGACTGCCATGCCTGCTATGAATGGTTCCGCACCATTCTCCAGCCCTATCTGCTGGCCTGGCCGGAACTGGAGGTCGAAGTCACCTCCCGTTACCGGTTCAATTCCCTTGAAGCCATCCGGCACTACAAGCTGGACGCGGTCCTGACCTCCGATCCCGCCTTCGACGGCGCGCTGCACTATCAGACCCTGTTCGATTTTGAACTGGTGCTCATCGTCGCCAGCCGGCACCGGCTGGCCGGACGCGGCTTTATCGAGCCGTCGGACCTGCGGCAGGAAACCGTACTGACCTATCCGGTTGACCGGGAACGCCTGGACATGTTCCGGAAAGTGTTGCAGCCCGCCGGCATTGAGCCGTTGAACCACATCACCGTCGAGGAAACCGACATCATGCTGCAACTGGCGGCCAGCCAGCGCGGCGTCTGCCTGCTGCCGGAATGGCTGCTGACGGAAAAAGCCGGCAAGCTGTCGCTGGACAGCCTGCGCTTCAACGGCCTGCCGTTGACCAAGACCATGTATCTGGCGACCCGCCATGAAGACGTAACATTGGAATACATTCAGGGATTGATCGGGCTGGCGTCGAATAAGCCGGGCTAAGCCGTTATGCTCTGGAATTTTTTCAGGACGGTAGGTAGGCTAGTGCTCAGTCAATATTAATATGCCGGGTAAACTGTAGGGGCGAACCTATGTGTTCACCCTTGCCCAACGGTTTCCCCTCGGCCAATGGTTTCCCGGTAACCTGTCGTGCACCGGACACAGGGCGGACACGCTGGTCCGCCCCTACGGTTCATTCCGGAATTGGAAATGGACCTTGTGGTTGTTTCGGCAATCCCGTCGGTGCGAATTTATTCGCACTATACGAATAACCCTCTGGAGGCCAGAAGTAAATCCGTACCGCATTGATTATACTCGTCAAAACGGCTCCACCTTATAACCACGCTGACGCAATTGCGCCAGCAGACCGTCTTCTCCGGCCAGATGCAGCGCGCCGACTAAAATCAATTCCGTGTCCGGCGTATTCAGAAACGCTTCAATCTGCGGCAGCCAGCTCAGGTTACGCTCCACCAGCAGCATATGATAAAGGGCGGGATAGTCTTTACGCATAGGCGTAATTCCCAGCGCTTCCAGCTGCGTTAAATCGCCGTTGCGCCAGGCCTTTTTCACGTCACCCATCAGCACGGGCAACTGCTCTAACTCGTCGAGGGTGTTCAAGATCAGCTCATCTTCATGGCCTTTGGCCAAATTCTCCAGCACATCCATCTGTTTAGAAACGCTTTCCAACTGCCCCAGGCTTTTGCCGTCGGTTAAAGCCTGCTGATTAAAAAACGCATCCACGCCGGCATCCGCCAGTCCCAGACGCTGCAATTCCGTCATTATCAGGGTCATCATCACCAGGACAGGTTTAGATTGCTGAATGGAAGCAACCGACATATCCAACTTTTTCAGATACGCTTCCAACGCCTTGTAAGTAGAGGGCTTTAGGTTGTTTTCCAGGCTCTGCCCTTCGGGATACATCAGTCTGCCGAGCAACCGGGATTGAATTTCCGGTTCGTGCAGGGCATCCAGATCGGTTTCCAGCACCAGCATCCGAGCCTTGGCATAGGCCAGGCCGAATTCTTCCGGCAAGGGATAATCGCTTTTACCGAGCACATGCACAGTGCCGCCGATAAATAATTCCGTATCGCCCCGGCTGACGCGCCACAGCGAGGTATCGGGAAAAGCCTGCAATGGCATGAGCAGGCAGAGGAAGATCAAGGCTCTCATATTTTGTCTCTTTTAGATATCAAGGTTTTAAAGAGTTTAGTATATTCACGCAAAATACGGAGCAAACGATGTCACCGGTTAATTGCAATCGCTTTTATTGCCATGGTCGCTGTATTAAAGGATGTCCTGAACGCAGTAAAGCGCATCAATCGCGATCAATGCGCATCTTCATATCACAAAACGAACGTATTGCAACCGCGCCCGGATGGCTTTACGTTATATCACCATGAGCGAGAATCGGGCCCCATGGCCGAGCCGATAGAATTCGACACAGAACGCCAACGGCTCGCGGCGGACTATGGACCGTTCGCTGCGCTCAATGCGGATTCTCGGGTCATGCAGTTCTTCCCTGCGCCGCTCGACCGTATCGCGAGCGATGCCATGGCAATGCGCTAATGCACAGTTACTCGAGGACATTTCATTATCAATAAAGCGCTGTCAGCATCATACAAAAACTTCGATGAATCCTTAAAAAAACAACGTAGCCCGCTTGCTTTTGCCGGAGGAAATACCGCCGATAATTGCAAATCGTATTCTGAGATGGCCGCAATGTATGAACTTGATTATTTATTACGATTTTTAATTGTAATTTTATTGTTATTAAAGACCAAAAGTATGAAACTTTGAAATAGAGCTAGCCAGGCTTAATTTTCTCCCGATATGGGGATTCATCATGACCAAAAAGACTGATTCTTCCAAAGCCGCAAAGCCGAAAGCGAAATCCAAAAAGCGCAAGAAAGCGATAGGCAAATTCGATACATCAGTTCTGGCCCGCTACTCGCCAACCGATGAAATCAACTCGCATCCCGACTGGGTGAAGGAACAGTTTCCATCGTATATTTCTCCACATACCGGGCACGAAGCCACCGCCATCCGCGAATTCTCCCACGACGGGCATAAAGTCAAGATAACCACCACTTACCAGGTGGAAGTGGACGGGCAGCCGGTCCGCTCTCATTTTTCAGTAGATGAAGATGGCCGCGTATACACTCACGCCACACCATTTGTCACCTACGCTTCGGCCATCGATCTCATGAAGGCTGTCATCGACTATTACCCTGATTCGTTCTCCGATGTCGGTAGCAAGGCCGGCAATAAAGGGCAGGAACACGGGCACGGGAGGCATTCATGATCCGCCACAACTTTCTTAGTGATGCCACTGCGGCACGGCAGTTTATCGAAGGCGTCAATCGGCTCAAAGACCCTGAGCAGTTTCCATGGCCGGGCCAGCCTAACCTATCCATCTATGATGTTTTTGTTTTCTGGCACCATCAATCGATGATGCTAATGACACCTCCCGGCCAGACCGATCGGAACGCCGCACATTCCGGACCGGCGTTCCTGCCGTGGCATCGTTACTTTCTTATTGCCCTGGAAAGATTTTTACAACAGGCGGTAGATGATGCGAACTTTCGAATCCCCTATTGGGACTGGAATGCCGACGCTCAATTGACAAACCCAAACACATCATCAATCTGGGCCAATGAGAATCTGGGACAGTTCGTTGGCGGAAATTGGCGGGTCCGTCTGGCGATGAACCCGGTCACCGGTAATCTGCAGGTAGTGAATCAACAGCTGCAACGCAACCTTGGCGCTAGCGGCAGGCTTCCCACCCGAACCCAGGTGCGTACGTTCATCAGGAATCAGGTGGCGTACGACCAAATGCCGTTTAACTCATCATCCGCAAGCGGGACAAGGAATTATCTCGAGGGCTGGATTGGGGCGGCCGGCACACATAATAGCGTCCATGTATGGGTCGGAGGCGATATGCAATTGTCTTCGTCACCCAATGACCCGGTTTTTTTCCTCCACCACTGTAACGTGGACCGCATCTGGGCCGCATGGCAGGAAAGGCATCCTGCATCTTCATACGTTCCTGATATGGACGCGCCAGACTCACTTCAGTTTCATCGCATTGATGATGCTCTCTACAATGTGTTCGACGAGACAGTGACGCCCAGGCAAATGCTCGATTACAAGACGCACTATGAATACGACACGCTGGTCGACCTTATCGGCCTGTGAAGTACGAGACGGGGCAATGTCGCCCGTCCGAAACGCGCAGCCTTGATTAACGGGAGCATCCAGGCTCAAACATTGCGGAAATGTTAGCCTGAATATTTCACCACGAAGGACACGAAGGACACGAAGGCTTTTCAATTCAAATACTTAGAAATATTTCATGATGAGCTTATGAAGTTATCGGTGATAAATGATAACGCCATGATTTTCTTCGTGTTCTTCGTGTTCTCTGTGGTTCCATGAAATATCTGGGTTAGGGCCGCGGTTGAAAACCCCGTCCCGCTTGAAGCTTCAGGGCTTTTTCCTTACCAGATCGGCACAGCCGACAGTCGCTTCCTCCCCGGACTCGACATAGCAGGCGCTGACATGATCCTGGCTGAAAATACGGCCATGATTGTAGCCCTTGCTGTCCGCGCCCACCCAGGCAAACGAGGCGTTGTCAGGAAAAACCACCCCGAAAAAGCGCTTGGTTCCCCCGGCAAAAGCGAAATGGCCTTTGAACAGGCGCCCTTGCTGCTCGTCAATCTCGACCGTCTTGGTCCAGCTTGAATTGCCCTTTTGCTCTGAATAGGTGTTGTTTTCTCCGGTCCAGATGCCGACCAGGTTGGGGATGTCTTCTTTTTGCGCTGCTGAAAAACAGGCCGGACTGCTTGCCAGGGCTGCGGCGAACAGCAGCACGCGCGATGAAAAGGACGGGGTCTTCGTTAAGTTTTGCATAGTCAAACTCTGTTTATTGTTCTGTTTAAGTATCGTTTCAGCAGGCCGCCGTAAATCGGCAGCAACAGCGCCAGCGCCGCGACGGCCGCTTTCCAGCGCACATCGGCGTCCACCGGTTTCTGCACGGCGAATTCGGGCGTTTGCAGGGCCTCGTTCAAGGCATCGATATCGGTCAGCCGGTGATAGCGCAGGCCCGCTTCCGACGCCAGCTGCTGCAGATACGGCTCGCGCAGGGAGGCCAGGTGCTCGCTGCCCGTCGCCGCCTCCCGGCCGAACGGCGCGTTGCGGGCGTCGTAGCCTTCGATTTCCTCGGGATTGAGGTTGGATTCGCCGAACGAGGAACGGTGCGGCACATCCTCGGCGCTGTAGAACCCGGCGGCTTCGCCTTTGGCGTTGAATTTCGGGATGGGCACGGGCTGCAGGCCGCCGACGCCGAGGATCATGCCGTCCAGCTTGCCCTTGATCGCGGAAAAATCGGTGCGATAGCGCGGATTGACGGGCGGGGCTTCCTGTCCGTCGGTCACGAACACCACTTCGGAATCGCCGTTCCGCAGGATTTCCAACGCGCTGAGCAGGCCGCCGGCGACCCGGCTGTCCGCCGCCCAGGCCATGCGCCAGTCCAGTTCGGCGATGGCGGCGTCCAGCTCGGCGAAGCCCGAGCAGACTTCGATCGGCTCGAACAGCAGGGTCGAGCGCCGCTCGGTAAATATGCCCAGACCGACTTTCGACTGGCACGGCAGTTTCGGCAGCAACTCGCGCAGCGTCTGTTTGACGTAATGCAGGCGGCTGACGGGGCCGTCGTCCAGTCGGTAATCCTGAGCGTTCATGCTGCGGGTAATATCGACGATGAAGGCCAGGTTATAGACCGGACGCTTCTGCCGCTCACGGGGATGCACGAACAGCGCCAGCATGGCGGCCAGCGCCAGGACCAGGCACCAGAAGCGGTAATCCTTGTGTACGCCGGAAAAGCTCATCAAGGCAGGCCTCTGGGAAAGCCCGGCACGGTCGTCCACGGCTTCGATTTGCGGTTGTCGGGACTGTCGTCCTGGATGTTGACCCGATCCATTTCCGGCAGCAGGCGCATGGCGACCTCGAGGTTGTATTTGGCGTCCCAGAACCGGCTGTCCAGCGCCAGCGCCTGCCGGTAGGCCTGCTTCGCCAGTCCCGCCAGCGGCAAGGCTTCATTGAAATGTTTGGCTTCGGCTTGTTCGACCGCCTGCTCCAGATAGACGTTGCCGAGGTTATAGCGGATTTTGGCCTGCAGCGCACGGTCGCCCGTATCCATGATCAGGCTCAGCGTCGCCAGGGCCTCGTCGTAACGGTGCTTGTTCTTGAAGTAAACCGCTCTCGCCAGCCTGACTTCCGGTTCCGCGCCGACCAGTTTGCCGATATCGATATCATGGCCCGAAGCCAGCTGCTGCATCCAGGCGTTTTCCCGGTCGATCCGGTACAGTGCCCACAGTTCATAAATAACGGCGAAGCTGCTCGCCGCCAGCACGCCCCACAACGCGGCGTTCCTCAAGGTTCTTGTCACCTTCTTACCTCACACAGTTTCAAAGCCAGCAGCACCAGCATCAGCCCGGCTGCCCACTGATAGCAGAGCCCCGACAAATCCTGTCTGGGGATGCGTTCACGGTAATGCCGGGGCAGGTGTTCCAGCCGATCGATGTCGGCAATGGCATTCTGCAGGGCATCCGGACTTTCCGCCTCATAAGCCTGATAGGGAATGTTCAGGCTGGTGAAAAACTTGTGCAGATAGCGCTCCGGCATGGCATCGGCATTGTCGTTGCGCGAGTCCGTCGGCAATTCGTAAATGCCGGGGCTGTTGGCCGTGCGCAGAAAAATCCAGTACAGACGGATCTGCTGCTGCTTGAACCATTGCCGAAGCTGCAGTTCGCTGTCCGGATCGATGGCCGCCGCCCCGTCGGACACCAGCAGCACGATGCGCGAGCCGGTCAGCTCCCTGTTGTCGAAAAAGGACACGGCCATGGCCAGGCCTTTGCTGATATTGGTATAGGCGAGCGCGGGCGCGGCGGTGGCGTTGATGGCCGCCTGGATTGCCTGCTTGTTTTCCGTCAGCGGCAGCACGAACAGCGGCGAAGTGCTGTATTCGGCGATGCCGAGCATGTCGTGCGGGCGCCCGGCGACGAATTCGGTCAGCAGGCGCCGGGCCGCCGCAGCCTTGGATTCTTCCGCGCTGTCCGGCGCTTTGCCTGCGAACGTGTTGTCCATGCTGTTGCTTCGGTCCAGCAACAGGACGATGTTGGCGCCGTGGCCGATGCGCTCGATGCTTTGCTCGGTCCGGTGCAGGCCGGCCAGGCCGAGTACCAGCGCCGCGATCGTCGCCATGCCGAGTATGCGCAGCAAAACGGTCAGCCCGGTGGAAAAGGCATCGGGCGGCAGCATCGCCAGCCACGGATAAGGGCTGTGCCGCACTCCGTCATCGAACAAGGGCCATAGCATGAACAGCAGGCCCGCCAGGACCCACGGCGTCTCCACGGCAAAATTCATCGGCTGCCCCGTTCGATCTCGCGGCAGGCCGCGCAGAGCTTTCTCAGCCGGCCCAGGGCTTCCGGACCGGGTTCGGCCTCGCCGGCGAAGAAATAACGGTTTGAACAGTTGAAGAACCAGTCCAGCTGGTCGCCGAGTTGCCGGTACTGCGGATGCTGCCGGTAAAAGCCGGCCAGCTTGTGTTTGAACAGCGGCTGGCGATTGAGCGCGTTCAGGGCCTCATGGAACACCGTCAGGCCCTGCTCCAGCTCCTGGCCGGACAGGCGCGCCAGTTTTCCGCCGGCGCGCTTGAAAATGCTGCGCCGCGGCAGGCCTGGCAGATAACCGTACAAATAGGCCAGAGCCGCCCCGCTAGCCAAGGCGATCAGCCCGGCGACGAGCAAGCCGAGCACCGGACCGTCGGTCCGCAGCGCGGGCGGCAGGGCGTCGGGGCGCTTGTATTCGCCGGTGTCGTCCATTCTCACTGCCAGCTCGCGCAGGGGCGACAAGGTAAAAGGCCAAGCCGGCACGGCCTGTTCGGCGGTCTTGTCGCCTTGCCCGAGCACGAGGTTGAAGCCCGGAATGGTCAGCATTTTGACTTCATTGGGAGCATAGAAGACCTGATAGGTCAGGTCGATCGTATAGCGGAAACCGCCGCCGGCCCTGCTTTCTTCGACCTTGATATCGTTGAGGTTTAGCCAGCGGTTGAGCGCGCCTTGCCGGGGCAGGCTGCCGGCTTGCAGCTTGACCCCGTTGCGGGTTTCGACCCGGATGCGGTGCTGAATCTCGTCGCCGATGACATAGCCGAACGGGCGCGGCGTAAGCAGTTCGACATCGCTGACGGCCGGCCTGTCCGAGCAGCCGAGCAGCATCAGCGACAGCAGGATGCCGGTCAATAGGGTTCTCATGCGGCCCTCTGTTGAAAATAATGATCGATGTGTTCGGCCTTGTAATGCCCGTCGATGAACAATGGCTCGGTCCCGAAGGCGCGGAATGCCTGCTGCAGCTGCCGCCGGCGCTGCTCGAAGGCGCGGACGATTTTCTGCTTTAGCGCCGGGCGCATGAACAGGGTGCGCGTCGCGCCGTTTTCCATGTCCTGGAATCTGATCAGCCCCCAGGGCGGGAGATCGAGATATTCGGCGCTGTCCCACAGCACCAGCGGGATCACGTCGTGCCTACTGAGTCCGTGCATGAGTGTTTTGAGCCGGTCCGTGCCGAAATGAAAATCGGACAGCAGAAACACCAGCGCCCGGCTCGCGGGCAGCAATCGCGCCGTTTGCGGCAGGCTTTCGCAGCCTTGTGCCAGGACATGATTTTCCAGATTTTTCGCCAGCGCCCGAATGCGCCCCATCTGCCGGCAGCCCGGCAGCAGCCAGCGCTGCTCCAGCTGTCGTCCGCAGCCGATAAAGCCGAAGCTGTCGCCGTAACTGAAAGCCGAGCTGGCGGCCGACAATAGAAAATCGATGAGGATTTGTTGTTTGTTCAGGCTGCCGGAAAACGACATCGACGCGGACAGGTCGGCGATCAGGTAGACATCGAGCGTGCTTTTCTGCTGGTAGACGCGCACCTGATAGCTGCCGAACGGGTCCAGCACGCTGGCGCGCAGATCGATGCGCCGGGGGTCGGGCGCCGCGATCAGCGGTTCATGGCGTTTGAACAGCTGGCCGCTGCTGACCATCTGTCCCGGATGCGCGCCGGGAAAAACGCTGCCGGCGGGACCGGCCAGCCGGTAGCGGAAGGTTTCTGGGGCGATTGTCATGATTTATTGCTGGCTCGCTATCAGATACATGACGGCGCCGGTGAAGACGGTGTAGGCTGGCAGGCTGTACTTGACCGGCCAATCCAGGATCAGTCCGACCAGCCCCGAATAGCTCCGGTCGTCGCGGTTGTAAATCCCCTCGCCGATCAGCCAGTACAGTGTGTTTAAAATACCGAGTGCGAGTATGGAGAAAAAGCCGATATCGTCGATCAGCAGCGATTTCGAGGCGAGCATGTGGTCCTTGTCGCTGAAGTGCAGCCAATGCGCGGCCCATATGCCGACAATCAGGGCGCCGACCTTGAACGCGATCAGACAGAAGGCCTGGGTGATGCGGCGCAGGTAATGGGAGACCTGAACGAGCGCGGGCAGCCGGCGCGCCAGAAAAACGACAGGCAGCGCCATGGAGAACAGCAACAGGCCGGTAACGCCCAGCAATACCCAGAACCGGGTGCTGACGGCTTCGTTGATGGCGCCCGTGTAATAGGCCGCGTAGGACGCTTCCGCCAGATGGTCAAAGCCGTCGGCAATAAAAAAGCAGATGAAACTGACGCCGGCCCAGGTCAGGTACTGTTCGGTCAAATCGCCGATTTCCGTTTTGGGTTTGATTAAATCAAAGTATTTTTTAACGCTCATGGGTTGCTCACCTGGATAGCTATCGCTGTTACTGTGTAGGTGCGAATTCATTCGCACTTAAAGTATCTCAGGTCGAATGAATTCGACCCTACAGAGAACTGTAGGGTACGCATTGCGTACCATGCCGGGCGTTCCAATTGCCCAGCCACAAAAGGTACGCAATGCGTACCCTACCTTTTCAACTCTGACATCCATTCAATCACGGTGCGGCGATCTGGTTGAGAATGCCGTCGATCAGTTCGGGCATCAGTTCGTCCTTCCGGTAGGCGTACATCGGGCTCAAAAAGATGCGATGCGCCATCGTGACCTGATAAACCGCCTGCAGATCCTCGGGCAGCAAGGCATTGCGGCCTTCCAGCCAGGCGCGGACCTTGGCGGCGCGGATGAAGTAGCTCATGCCGCGCGGACTGGCGCCGGCCTGCAGCAGCGCGCTCATGTCCACGTCGGACAATTCGATCCCGTAATCCTGCGGATAATGCGAGGCTTTCCACAACGCCAGGGCGTAGGCGCGCAGCTTCGGCGTACCCTGTATATTCTCCTGCAGCATGACCGCCAGATCGTTGAGTTCGTAATAAGCGATGCCGCCGGTTTCCATGCCGGCAACAAGCCGGTCGACGTCATGGAAGCGCTGGTTGAACATCAGTTCATCCAGTACCGCGTCGTCCGTCGGCGTCGCCATGCCGATCTCGAACATGAAACGGTCTTTCGCGGCGGCCGGCAGTTCGAAGGTTTCCTCTTTCTCCACGCGGTTGCGGTCGGCGAACACCTGCAGGTGGGGAAATTCGTAATCGCGGTTGAAGGCGTTGATGCTGCGCTCCGCCATAGCTCTGAGCAACAGCGAATGCACCTGCGGACGGGCGCGGTTGATTTCGTTGAAAAAGAAAGTAGCCAGCCGGCTGCCCTGCTTCAGCAGCGGACCCGGATCGACGCGCGGCTTGCCGGCTTCGTCCAGGTAGGTATAGTAGACGAGATCGGCGGGCATCAGATCGATCGTGCCCTCGACGCGTTGGTAATCGCCGCCCAGGCCATGGGCAATGGCGCGCAGCAGCGTCGTCTTGCCGACGCCGACCTGGCCTTCCAGCAATACATGGCCGCGCGCGAACACGGCGAGGACGATATTGCGGACCACGGAGGGCTGGCCGATCACAATTCCGTTGATCTGTTGTTCGAACTGCAGCGCCTTGTCGCGCCAGTCGTTGAGCTGGTTGTCTGTCATGTTTGGCTAACAAAAAAATCTCCGTTAAGGGGAGGTTCTTAACGGAGTAAGTATGGTTTACGTCTTTGGCTAAAATCAGCGCTTATGTAGGGGCGAACCTATGTGTTCGCCCTTGCCCAACGGTTATCCCTCGGCCAATGGTTTCCCGGTAACCTGTCGTGCACCGGACACAGGGCGGACACGCAGGTCCGCCCCTACGGTCCATCCCGGAATCGGAAATGGACCTTGCCGATGTTAAAATTCATCATACAAGGGGCGAATACCCTAAAGGGCATAAATGAATTCGCCCCTACACGCGCTTGCCAAAGTTCGGGGAAGTCATCCTCCGCCGTATCCTTATCTTTAAAATGCATGAGGAATGAAGCCTGAGGCAAAGCCTATCGCTTCAGGCTTCGGTGCAGGACAAACATGAGAGGGGGCTCGTGCCTGTCCTTAAAGGAAATCCTTATTCGATATCCTCTACGTCATAAACAAACTTGCCGGTTTTGCTCAAGTTCTCCCAGCGTTTCTCATTGCGGGCTTCCATTTCCTGGATGGATTGTGATTGTTTATTCAGTTCGTTGGGATCGTGTTTCGGGTCGTACTTGCTGCCCGCCACTTTATCCGGATAGCCTGGTTTAGGTTCCCAGCATACGCCGGGTTCCTTGCAGTTGGTGCCGTCATAGGCCGATGCGGAAAATGACAGTGTGGCCATAAGACTTGCGGCACCGAGTAAAAGTAATTTTTTCATTGTCGTGTCCTCGTTATTTTTTTAACCATTTGGCTTTCTTTGGATCACCATTGTAGATGTCCCGCAAAAAGGCCATGATATGCAGCATCTCATCGGTGCTGAAGTTGACGTATTGCGGCCCCATCATGCCGTTGGCGCCGCCGAACAGCAGTTCGAACAGGCCCTTGTCGGTGGCGTTGGCCGGATAGGTCCAGTAGTCGTCGGCCAATCCCGGCCCCAGCTTGCCTTCCGCTTCATGGCCGTGGCAGCCGGAGCAGCCCGTCATGTAAAGGCTTTTACCCTTCTCGACCGCTTCCTTGTCGCCGTTATAGGGGTTTTTGCCAGTCTCCATGAACTGCTTGAACGCCTCGGTGTTACCGCCGGATTTGGCGACGCTCATGTCCAGCACTTCGCCGGTGATGGCATGGTGCAGCGTGATCTCCGCCTGCGCGCCGGCGCTGGACAAAGCCAGAACCGCGAATGCGGCGGCTGTTAAATAATTATGTTTCATTTCTTTGTTAATCCTGTTTCTTCATGGCTAAAGCGGGTTCCGTTTCGGGCAGCAGGGGAATCCCTTCTGCTTCCAGAATCTGCCTTATATCGTGTTGTCGTTTTTCGATGACCTGGTTCAATTGCGCCAGCAGGGCTTCCTCGCCTTTGCGCACGCCCATGGAGGTGCTGTAGTGAAAGCCCACCTTCTCGCCGTCGGCGCGGGTATTGTTGTCAGGAATCACCGTCACCTTCAGCGGCGTTGTCGCTTCCTTGACATAACGGGCGCTGGCAGGCCCCCACAGCACGGCGACTTCGGCACGCCCCGAGGCGACCTCGGAAACCAGTTTGGCGTTGTCGTACTTGACGTACTGGTTGCGCCTGGACTTGTAGCCGACCAGTTCCTGTTCGTAATTGAACATGTCGTTGTAACGCCCGATCGCGCGCATCATGACTTCAGCCGGCGAACCCGGCACATAAGCGATACGCTCAGCCTTGCGCAGGACTTCGCTGTCCCAGTTCCGCAGGTCCAGATTGTCGTTCTGGCGCGTGATGAACACGTAGCCGGACCGGTAATAAGGCCGCGTGGTCAGTACCCGCGGATCGCCGCTATCCATGCCGATGGAAACGTCGCAAAGCCCTTTGTCCAGGTAATCGCGCAGGTAGAAGCGCGGATCGGTCCAGGTCACGTATTCGACTTTCCGGCCCAGTTCCTCGCCGACCAGTTGCGCCAGCTTGTTCTCGAAGCCTTCCCCTTTTTTATTGGAGTAAGGCATTTCGTCTTCCGCGGCGCAGACTTTCAACGGTTCCTGAGCAAAAGCGCCGGATGCCGCAAAGCCCAGCGCCAAAGAGAGAGCAGTTAAGATAGTTACTTTAAATGACATATTGTCCTCGTGGTAATAGCGGGCGAAAAACATCCGCCCGCCCTACGTTTTCAGATACTTAAAGCGAGAACACCATGACGCCGCCGCCCATCTGGGTATAGTGCGCCAGTTCTTTGAACGCACCGACCGCGCCGAGACCGGCTGTCGGATCTTTCAGGTCGAATACCAGACCGACGCCGGGCCAGCCGCCTACGCCGTAGTAAATCGCGACATACTGCTTGCCGTCGTGTTTATAGGTAATCGGATGGCCGATCACGCCGGAAGGCAGCTTGAATTTCCACAGCTCTTCGCCGGTTTTGGAGTTGAGCGCCTTGATGTAGCCGTCCAGCGTGCCGTAGAACACGAGGTCGCCCGCCGTTGCCGTGGTGCCGCCCCAGACCGCGAATTTTTCCTGGACTTCCCATTCGAATTCGCCGGTGACCGCATTCATGGCCTTGACTTGACCCAGCGTGCCTTTAGGTCCCGGATACATGTTCAAGGTCGCGCCGACGAAGAACTGGCCTGCGCGGTAAGGCAGCATGAACGGTTCCCAGTCCATGCAGATGTGGTTCACGCCCATGAAGAACAGTTGTCTGTTCGGGTCGTAGGACTCGATGCCCTGATTGTGGTAACCCATGGCCGAAGGACAGATGCCTTTGGCTTCGTGGTCCATGTGTGTCGAATATTCGGGATCACGTACCGGCAGACCGGTTTTCAGGTCCACGTGCTTGACCCAGTTGACGGTGTTGTCGATTTTGAAGGCATTGACCAGATCGCCGTTTTCACGGTTCAGGGTATAAACCAGGCCGTTGCGGTCAGGATGGGTCAGCAGTTTGGTCATTTTGCCGTTGACCATCTGCTCGGACAGGCCCATGTAGTTGACGCCGGCGTAATCCCACTCGTCGTGAGGCGTTTTCTGATAGCCGAATTTCGCTTCCCCGGTATCGATGTCGCGGCCCCAGATGGTCATAGTCCACTTGTTGTCGCCGGGGCGCATGGTTTCATTCCATGGCGCCGGGTTGCCTGATCCGTAGTAAAGCATTCTCAGGTCAGGATCATAAGCGTACCAGCCCCAGTTGGTGCCGCCGCCGATTTTCCAGGCGTCGCCTTCCCAGGTCTTCAGACCCAGACCGAACTGGCCGTAATGCGGGTTGGCGCTGTTGAAGTCTTTCGACAATTTGATGTCTTCATCGGGACCGGTCGCGAACACGCGCCAGGCCTGCTTGCCGTCCTTGATGTTATAGGCCGTCGCATAACCCCTGACGCCCAGTTCGGCGCCGGACGTGCCGACAATGACCTTGTCCTCGGCGACAAACGGCGCGACAGTCAGGGTCGAGCCCATGGCGATGTCGGAGTTTTCCATTTTCCACAGTTGTTCGCCGGTTTTCGCGTTCAGTGCGACGATATGGCCGTCAAGCTGGTTAAGGAAAATCGTCGCCGGATAATTCTTGCCCTGCGGTGCATAAGCCAGACCGCGGTTAACCACGTCGCAACAGGCTACCGCACGGGCCGCCGGATTTTGCTTGGGCTTGTATTCCCACAGGATTTTGTCCGGATCATTCAGGTCGATGGCGAAAACGTTGTTCGGATAAGGCGTATGAACATACATGATGCCGTCGACGACCAATGGCCCGCCTTCGTGGCCGTTCAGCACGCCGGTTGAAAAAGACCAGGCTGGCTTCAGGTTCTTGACGTTGGTGATATTGATGTCATACAACTCGCTGTAATGCGTGGAGCTGTAATCCTTGGTCTGCATCACCCAATTGGTGTTCTGGCGCGACATCTGGTCCAGCTCTTTATTGGCTTGCGCCGGTTGCGACAAGGCCAGCAGGATACCCGACGCCAGCGCCGTAGTCGTCCCCACATGACGAGCAAATTTCGAAATCCGCATACTTCCTCCAGGTTATTGTTATGCACTGATTAGTAAGGCCTAGCCTTAACGCGCCGATGTGTTTATTTGTGTCAACTTGCAGCAATCAGCTTTCTTGATCAAAACGTAATGCCTTGGATTTTCGGCGCGCAAGGCTATGCTGGGCGGAAATGATACGGGAGGCGGCTGTGCTCGGGTTACGGAATAAGCCCCGAAATGACCGGGAAAATTGCGCCAAATACCCATGAAATTTTCCCCTGTACAGCCCGCATCGGCAAAACGGGAAAAGCTCCCATATTTTTTACCGCGCAAACCATGCATCATGGGCGAATTTGTAGGGGGTAACCGAGTGTCAAACAAGATCAATGTATTATTGGTGGACGACCATGCTGTCGTCCGGGCAGGCTACAAGACCTATCTGGCGTTATCCGATAACATCGGCAAGATTTATGAAGCGGACCGGGGCGAGACGGCCTGCCAGCTGTTCAGCCAGCATCAGCCGGACATCGTGGTGCTGGATCTGTCGATGCCGGGCATCGGCGGTTTTGAAACGATCAGACGGCTGCTAAGCCGGGACCCGAACTGCAAGATCCTGGTGTTCAGCATCCATGACGGCCTGGTTTATGTCACGCGCGCCATCAAGGCCGGCGCCAAAGGCTACATCACCAAAAACAGCATGCCCGAAACACTGGTGACGGCGGTCTGCAAAATCGCCCGCGGCGGCACGTATGTAGACCCGGAACTGGCCCAGCAGCTGGCGATCACGATGGGAACCGGGCACGACGATTCGGAAAAGATCAGGCTGCTGTCGCCCCGGGAATTCGATGTCTTCTGTCTGCTGGCTCGGGGCTACAACACGCACAAGGCCGCCGAAAAACTCTGCCTGAGCTACAAAACGGTCTGCAACCATGGCACCGCGATCAAGGAAAAACTGGGCGTGACCACGATAGCCGAGCTGACCTTGCTGGCCGGTCGGCAGGGGATATTGGAGTATGAGGTGGAGTGAGGACTGATGCACCTGCTGCGGTCAAACTCGATGGATTCGAACCAGCGGATCGATATAAATGCCGAGCTATCTTCCGAGACGATGGATGCGCCTCACGGCATCGGCAGCATCCTGATAAAGCCAACGTACTTATCGCGTTGATAGCCTCCATGCGACTTGTTCCAGCTTTAGTTCCTGGCGTTGATAGACACGCTCTCCGCCTCTAATTATAATTAGAACGAATATCTATCTGGACATTTTTTTAGACATAAAATATAAAAAATTATTACAACTATTTGTATTATAATTATTTTTAATTAAAAAATTATGGACATTGTTGGAGACATAAATTGTGATATTTTCCCTTGAGGAATATGAGGATTATCTAGCTCGCATAGAAACTGACCGTTTCGGGCCATTTGATTTGCAAATAGGCTGTAACATGCAAACTTTGGAAACGCTTTTATTGCGGGTGAATGATGCCCATCAGCGCTTTCACACCTCACCATTGTCGCCCATTGCCAATCATTTAGAAAAAGAAGTCATCGTCAGCAGTGTTTTCGGCACCAACAGTATTGAAGGCGGCGCGCTTAGTAAGACCGAAACACAATCAGCACTGGAACTCGATCCATCGAAAATTCAGGACATCGAACAACGCCGGGTCCTTAACCTTAAACAGGCTTATCAATTAAGCCGTCAGGCGGCATCTGATCCCAACTGGCAGTTGGATGTGGAATTTATTAAAACCATGCATGCCGCCATAACCGACCAATTACCTCATGAGCGCAACCAAGCTGGGGTTTTGCGCGATAATTCAAAATCAATCACCACTTATGTCGGTGATCCGGCACATGGTGGACGTTATAAACCGCCTCAATACGGCAAGGATATTATCAAGCTGTTGGAAGCCCTGGTGGACTGGCACCAGCAACTGAAGGACCAGAAGATTCCCGCGCTGATTCGGGCGCCTTTGGTGCACTTGTATTATGAATTGATCCACCCCTTCTGGGACGGCAATGGCCGTGTCGGCCGCGTGCTGGAAGCCACGCTGCTCCAAGCTGAGGGTTTTAAATACGCGCCTTTTGCTCTGGCGCACTATTATTTTGAAAACATAGACAAATACTTCGCCCTATTTAATCTGTGCCGCAAACAGGCCATGAAAAAGCGCCCTTTTCCCAATACCGCCTTTGTGGAATTTTTTCTGCAAGGCATGTTCATCAGCCTGAATAAATTGCATGACCGAGCCAATAATCTCATTAACATCTTGCTGTTTGAAATAGAAATCAAGCGCCGGTATGACCAGAAAACAATTAACGCTCGGCAGTACGCCATTGTCAGCCAAGTCTTGAATACGGGACCGATTCCGTTATCAGTCTTACGGCAAGCGCCTTGGTACATGGCCCTGTATGAAAACCGAACTGATAAAACCAAGCGGCGGGATTTAACCGCTCTACAAGAACAAGGGCTAGTGAAGCTGGATAATGAAAAACGGCTTTGGCCTGGATGTTTTGATATAGCGTAATCAAGCCCTCTTTCCTTGCTCTATTGTCACAATGTTTCCGTGATTCGCGCGAGTCTACAGCTCGATAGGATGCATTGGGGAGCGGCAATCGCGATAAATGCGCCTCCTGGCGTCGGCAGCATCCTAATAAACCCAGCATTCGGAACCGCCCATGCCTGCCCGCCCGGTTCTCTGATTGCCTTCGCCGAATTGAATAGCATACAATCCAAGACACCCTCAGCAACCTTTAAAACAAAACCGATGATCGACTGGAACACCACTTATGCGGCCATCTGGCGCCAGCGCCAGGCCTACTTACGCCCGGTTCGGCATACAGACCCGATTCGCCTGCGGCAGTTATTAGGGATTGATGCTCAAAAACAACAGCTGATAACCAATACCGAACGCTTTCTGGCCGGGAAGCCTGCCAATAATGCCCTGCTCTGGGGCGCGCGCGGCACCGGCAAATCGTCTCTGGTCAAAGCCTTGCTGAACGACTATAAAGATCGGGGATTGCGCATCATCGAGGTGGACAAGGAAGATCTTTTATACCTGCCGGAAATCGTCGACGACATTCGTGAGCACGATCACCGTTTCATCATATATTGCGACGACCTGTCTTTCGAAAGCGGCGACAGCCTCTACAAGCCGTTGAAAAGCGTGCTGGAAGGCTCCATCGAACTGCCGCCGGACAATGTGCTGTTTTACGCGACGTCGAACCGCCGGCATCTGTTGCCTGAACACATGCGCGACAATCTGGAGACGCAGCTGGTGAACGGCGAAGTGCATTATTCCGACGCCATCGAAGAAAAAATCTCGCTCTCTGACCGGTTCGGCTTGCGTCTCGCCTTTTATCCCCTGCAAACCCCGGACTACCTTCAGATTGTCGACAGCTATTTCTCCGGGTTCACCGGCGATCGGGAGACCTTGCACAAGGCCGCGCTGGATTTCGCTCATCAAAATGCGGCTAAAAGCGGGCGTACTGCCAGGCAGTTTTTTAACGCTTATAGCCAATCGCCAGCGATTGATAATTTTTGACCGGCGCCACCACTTCTTGCCCGCAACGCCTTATCCACTGAACCGGGCCGGCAGGATGTGTAGCCCAAGCTTCCGACGAAGAAGAAACGCATCAATAGCGATCGATGCGCTTCTCTTCAACTGTGCTCAGAACAGGTCTGACGCCGGCAGTATCCTATCGACCCGCGCATTCTATCGTGTTGCGCATATAAGGCTCTGTCGCTGGATATTCAAATAATGATAGTTTTTAATTCAAAAGAGTGATAAAGAATGATTAATCAATTACGTCGGGCGCTTCGATCTGATTTGGAATCACCTGTGGAGGCCAGATCTTTTGGCTCGGGATGGATTAGCGGCGTGGGCGCTTTAGCCTTATCGGTTGTGGCTTCAGGTGTTATTTTAAGCGCGCACTTCCCGGATTTGCTTGCCGCTCAGCAATTTCGAACATTGTATGAACAATCCTGGTTCGACTTATTGACTCAGGGCATCATGCTATCCAGCTTTTTATTGGCCTGCATTAGCCTGGTTCTGCGCCAGAACAGAATTTTAGGTATCAGTGCCATTGTTTTGGTATTCATGGCGTCTCTCATCGGCAGCATGCCGACAACACATGATTCGACGGCCTCGACCGCCATTATCAGCCTGGACTGGTTTGTATTAAATCTCTTGATGACCGGTATCGTGTTTATTCCATTGGAAATCTTTTTTGGCCGGTTACGCGATCAACCCTTATTCAGGAGTGAATGGCGCGAAGATCTGCTGTATTTTCTGATTAGCAGCCTGCTGGTGCAAACCTTAACGTACCTGTCGCTATGGCCATCGAATACCATAGTTGCCCATACCGACTGGAGCGCCTTCCGCCATGCGGTCGGATCGCAACCTGTCTGGCTTCAGTTTATCGAAATCATGTTGTTAACGGATTTCATCCAATATTGGTTTCACCGGGCTTTCCACCGTATCCCTTGGCTATGGCGCTTTCATGCCGTGCATCATTCAGCGCAAAAAATGGACTGGCTGGCCGGTTCCAGAATGCACATTGTTGAAATCATTGGTTTGCGCAGCGTCACGGTCATTCCCATGATGACATTTGGCTACCAGGAAATAGCCATACAAGCCTATCTGTTGCTGGTCTATCTCTATTCCACTTATCTTCATGCGAATATCCGGTTCAATGTGGAATGGTTAAAGCCTTTCATTGTGACGCCACGATTTCATCATTGGCACCATGGTATTGAGGAAGAAGCGATTGACATCAATTTTGCCATTCACTTTCCATTATTCGATCGCTTGTTCGGCACGTATTATATGCCTAGCCATGAATGGCCCGGCGGTTATGGCATTAAAGGCCATCCGGTACCGAATGGCTACCTGAGGCAAATGGCTTATCCCTTTCAAAAATCACAGCGTTAGGAGTGGCTATCATCATCGGCCGCAATGATCGTTTATTGAAGCTGATTTTGATTGACCCTCAACACTGGCCTGTGAGAGGGGAAATTTGTGGTTCCGGCATCCAGTACGAGGAGATGCCGGACCTGTAAACACCTGATGAAGCATTGCAACGGACAAGCCGCTGTTTCTCTGCCGGCTTCCGCAGCCAGGCGATACAGTGGGGAATCCATGATCCAACGGTATCTCGCGGCAAAATTTGGCCCAAATTCTTGCCGCCCTTAAAAATCCCCCAGGCATTGCAAGTTACAACCTCGCCTTTCGCTTTGGCAATAACATTTCCAGCTCGCATGAAACTGGCTGCTGGAAGCCGTCCATGCGCTGAACCAGCCATTATCAAACGCTCAGTTCCCCCTGTCCTTCCTCGCTTCGGCTACCGATTTTTCAAGTTCGCGCAATATGGCCAGTGTCTCCGCATCGAAATCCAGTCTGACGGCCTCGCTGATTTCCTGAAGCAGCTGTGAGTCGAGTTCGTCCAGACTGTCCAACAGCACATCCTTTTCATCCCCGGAAAATGTGGCTTTCAATTGGGTAAGCATTTCCTCGACCGCCAGTTTTTCAGGGTCAGGCGCGGACGGCATGTCCCCGAGCTTATACATCTGCGGCGCCAGCTTATCGACAATCCTTTCCCGCTCCAGCGCCAGCCTGTCGAGCAAGGTTTTGATCTGTTCATCATCGCCGGCGTCCGCGACCCAGCGATAATGATCGATCGATCCGCGGCTGGAGTTGATGACGGTGTCAAGCGCCACCTGTTTTTCAGTCCTCAGCATTGTCCGCCTCCTCCTGTGTGAAATATTCATCCGGTACATAGACCTGCAGACTGTTCGGCCGCAGTTCGAAATAAGCGGGGGTCCAGGAAACAGGTTCCCCATCCGCGCATATCGGCATTTTTCTTGAAGTATCTATTCGGATGTTCTCGCCGCCGCGAAGCCAGACGCCTTCCCGGCCTTTCAACTGGCCGCCCAGAATGACCACTGAATGACTGAGAAAACTCCAGAAGCTTTGCGGTTCCAGACTAAAAATTCTCAATTGATGGTCATCGACCGACGCTGCCTGGGATAACGCCATACCGCCGCCATAAAACCGGCCGTTGGCGACGGTGATATGAATCGAGCGTATGCGAATACCTTCTCCATCACAGACGATATCGGCATGATAGGGACGCATCGAGTTAAATGCATCGATCAGACTTCTCGCATAACTGAACCGTCCCCAGCGGGATTTAAGGTCACGGGTCAAGCCGCGGTTTACTTTGACGCCCAGTCCGATATGCGCGGCATTTACAAACCAATGGCCATTCACCCTGGCCAAATCTATGGCATGCAGGCGGCCGTTGGCGATGATGGCCGCGGCGGATTCGATGGATTCCGGAATTTTCAGGGTGCGGGCCAGGTCATTGGCCGTACCCATCGGCAAAATACCCAGAGCCAGGCCACATTCGGAAAGCGTGCCCGAAGCGGCGCCCATGGTGCCGTCACCGCCGGCGAGAATCACGCTATCGACCTGATCACGGTGTTGCCTGATCAAGTCATTGATCCGGGCGGGATTTTCAGCTTCCTGTTCGATCAGGTTAAGTCCCGCGTCTTTAAGAATCTTAACGGCGCCATTAAGCTCATTATCGGCTTTGCCACTTTTTTTATTGGCGATAAAAAGCGCATTTCGTCTAGTCATTCAAGCCATTCCTGTAAGGGTACATCATGACGGCAATGTGAACATTCCGGAGTTCCGCGGCGCTGCATGGAACTCAAGCGCAGACTGCAATAACCGGCCGCGTCAAATCGGCAATATCTGATAGACAATTTTTTCGCCGAATTGTTTTAGGCAATTTACCGGTGCGGCAGGCTGTGCCGGGCAGCCATAGGCGATGAAGTAAAATGCATCAATCGCGACCGCTGAGCCTCCCTTCGAATTCGCGGACGGGCCTTCCGCCGGCGGTCTGCTGAAAACCAACCTTTTCCCATTGTGCCCAACCCGCCCCGTGCGATAAGCTGCACAGTCCGGCAGCCCCACAGCAGGCGCTTTAAGGCGTTCAGTACGGGCCTTGCACCAGCAATAGGCTATAAGCCGTCATAGCTTATCGCGCGTGAAATCAAGCACCATATCCCATCAATAAAAAGGATCAGATTCATGAAAAGTATTTGCGTATACTGCGGCTCCAGCCCCGGCAGGCAAGAAGCGTATTCAGACGCCGCCCGCGAGCTTGCCCGGTCGCTGGTCGATCGAAATATAAGACTGGTTTACGGCGGTGCCAGCGTCGGCATCATGGGCTTGCTGGCGGACACCGTGCTGCAACTCGGCGGCCAGGCCGTGGGAGTAATCCCCGAAGCACTGGTGCGGCGGGAAGTCGCGCACAAGCGACTGACCGAACTGCACATCACGCAATCCATGCATGAGCGCAAAATGCTGATGGCCGAGCTTTCCGACGGATTTATTGCCTTGCCCGGCGGCATAGGAACGCTTGAGGAACTGTTCGAGGTTTGGACATGGGCACAACTCGGGCTGCACAAAAAGCCCTGCGGCTTGCTGAACATTGCCGGCTATTTCGATTCGCTGGCCACGTTCTTGGGCCATGCCGTCGCGGAACAATTCATCAAGCCAGCGCACCATTCAATACTGATCGTTGAGCGCGATTCAAAGGCACTGCTCGATCGCTTCGGCGGTTATGAACCGCCGGCCGTTACCAAGTGGGTCGACAAGGAAGAGACCTGAGAGGCTGGCATCTGTCTGACCGATACGGCGGTTTTTCTGGTTCCCATGCTCCTGAGAGTGTGAAAGAATTAGTGAAAAACGTCATAAAAAGCCTTATTCACCACGAAGATCACGAACGACTGCAGGGATGCAGGAGGTAGAGCAACGCAGGAGCAGTTGCCGAGGACACGAAGAAAAAATTAACTTAATCAAAAACTTAAAACTTCGTGCTCTCGATTGCTGTTCCAGACGCAATTCTACCGCCTCCATAATCCCCATGGATGGGGTGAATGCAGAGAAATGACGGGATCATTTCCTGTCCTTGGA
>NZ_JQKS01000026.1:0-87623 GCF_000746145.1 Methylobacter sp. BBA5.1 | reverse complement strand
ACAACTTCCTGCTCATGCATGCCATGGGCCCGAACGTGGCCGGCGTCATCGGCTCGGCGGTCGCGGCCGGCATTTTGTTGAGTCTGGTGCAGTAACCGGCAACGGCCTTCGCTTAAACAAAAGCCCTGCCCGGCTACGCCGGGCAGGGCTTTTTTATCGCTTCCAGCAAATTGATTAAGTTCCGGTTACCAGGATCAATAAGTCACTTCTATGTTGTTATTGCCGTTCCAGAACGAAGAATTCTTGACGGCTTCCGCTATATATTCAACACCCCGGTTAATCAGCGCTTTTATTTGGCCGACCGACTTTTTCAGCCACGCCAAGGCATAAGAATAAACGTTCCGTCCCAAATCAGGCAGCATGGCAATTTGTTGTCTGCCAGGGTCGGCCAGCCATACCTGGAAAATGATCCGGCTTTGCGCGGGCAATGCCAGCAAGGCAACGACAGCTTCCTCATACCAGACTTTACAGGGATGGAGAATTTTTTGCTCGACCAGGCCCCGGACGGCTTTCAAATAACTGTAGGCTGAACCGATCTTTTCATGGACCAGCAGGTTGACAGGTTCGACGATGGCTTGCTCAAAATACCGCCTCGCTTGTTCGGGCCACTGTTTGACCAGCTCGGAATGACCCTGGATATTCTCGTGAATAACCGTCAGTCTTTTATTGACGACATCCCTGGTTTCATAAACCAATCGCTGCATGACCTCAATCCGCTGACGAATTTTCGCCAATGCCGGATTGATTATTTTTTCGTCCACGCCGTTTTTGATTTGAATCTTGCAACGGTCGATCCAGTTTACCGTTGTTTTCAATTGCGCGTTTTGCGCCTCAATCAGTTTTGCTTCCAGATCTAAAATTTGCGCATCGCGCTCGGTTAGCGACAATTTTAACCGGCTGATGACTTCCTTACTCGATTCCAACTCCGTGGAAAGTGTTGCAACCTGGTCTTCCAACCGGGTTAATTTAACTAATAAGCCGCCCGTGACGACACTGTCGTTAGTGTCCATAATGGCCCTCCCCTCATGTAATTATTTGTGTTTATTATATTTTTGCTAGTATGCGGGCTCATTCATAACAAGCAAAACCGGCAAAGTCAATCAAAAAAGCAGTTCGTGACAGAGCAGGCCGAGCGGCCCCTTACAGAGGCTGATAAACGGGCGGTTACTGCCCGCTCTTTTTGTGAATGCGCCGTCTCGCGCTGCGCTCAGTTGCAGTATCCTCTGGCCATCTGTCTCTGAGTAAGGTCGGTTAGTAATGAGCATGGAATAAATCAGGGAATTGTAGGTGCGAATGAATTCGCGCCTACACCGGAAATTCATCCGCATACCTGAGGAAGTTATTCTATGCGCATTCCTTAGTTATTGATTTCGTCCAGGCTGACTCGCTCGCCCGATAGCTCCGGCCGACTGCCGCTTTCGGCCGATTGCAAATACGCCTTGGTCACCCTGAACAGCACCGGGCTTAATAACCCCAAGGCCAGCAAATTCGGGATCGCCATGAGCCCGTTCATGACATCGGCCAACGACCAGATGACGGTCAGTTTGCCCATCGCGCCCAATGGAATCGCGCACAGCCATAACAAACGGTAGGGCTTGATGATCTTGACGCCGAACAGAAACTCGGCGCAACGTTCGCCGTAATAGCTCCAGCCCAGAATCGTCGTGTACGCGAACACGACCAGACCAAACACGACGATATAGCCGCCCCAGCCGGCCAGTCCGGTATTGAACGCCAGCGTGGAAAGCGCCGCGCCATTTTCGCCGCTGTTCCAGGCTCCGGTCATGACGATGACCAGGGCGGTCATGGTGCAAACGACCAGCGTATCGATAAAAGTGCCCAGCATCGAAATCATGCCCTGCTGGACCGGGTTGGCGGTTTTTGCCGCCGCCTGCGCAATCGGCGCGCTGCCCAGCCCCGCTTCATTCGAGAAGGCTCCGCGCGCCACGCCGTAGCGAATCGCGGCCCAAACCGCCGCGCCGGCAAAACCGCCGGTGGCGGCCGTGCCGCTGAAAGCGCTGTCGATGATCAGCCCCAGGGCGGCCGGCACTTTTTCCACGTCGAGCATGATAATGACCGCGGCCCCGGCAATATAGGATATGGCCATAAACGGCACCAGCCTGGCCGCGACATCGGCTATGCGATTGATGCCGCCCAGGATGACGAAGGCGGTCAGCACGGTCATGACCGCTCCGCTGAGCCATTCAGGTATCTGAAACATGGATTCGACCGCGTCGGCAACCGAATGGGCCTGCACCATGTTGCCGATACCGAACGAGGCCAGGGTGCCGAACAAAGCGAATGCGACAGCCAGCCATTGCCATCTCGCACCCAGGCCGTTCTTGATGTAATACATGGGGCCGCCGACATATTTGCCTAATTCATCGACTTCGCGGTATTTAACGGCCAGCACCGCCTCGGCATATTTGGTCGCCATGCCGAACAATGCCGTCATCCACATCCAGAACACGGCGCCCGGGCCGCCCAGAAAAATAGCCGTTGCGACACCGGCGATATTGCCCGTGCCGATCGTGGCCGATAACGCCGTCATCAAGGCGGCAAACGCGGTGATATCGCCTTCCTCGCCCGGCCTGGACTTGCGCCCGCGCCAGAGCAGTACAAAGGCATGCGGCGTCTTGCGCCACGGCAAGGCTTTCAGTCCTATGGTCAGATAAACGCCGATGCCCAGCAATAACGCCAGCATTACCGGTCCCCAAATCAGACCGCTGATCTGATTTAGCCAAGCTTCGATGATTTTCATGACGGCAGTTGACCTACTTCCGATCCCTTATCGAAATCGACCCCGACGCTGACGACAAAACTGGTGGCTTCTTCTATATTCATAGTGGATTTTATGATCTTTGACTTATCGACGATGATCGTAAACCCCGACGTCGGATTCGGAGAGGTCGGCACGAACAGCACATATTTGTCCTCAAACCGGTTGGTGACATAAGCAGGCACCCAGGCGCCCTCTTTTGGATATTCCACATACACCACTTCTTTCGCGATAGCCTTGTCATGGGAGGAGAACATATTCACCACTTTTTTAATAACCCTGTAAACGGTATTTAAAAAGGGAATTCTCTCGATAACATGTTCAAAAGCGGCAATAAACCAGGGGCGCCCCTGCTTGGCGATCTGACGGCCAATGGATACCAGGATAAAGAAACTGACTAAAAAAATCAGCAGCGTATACAAATAGCTGACCGAATAACCATACACCAGCAGAAACAGATCGGACACCAGTGCCTTTACAAACATGATAATTTGTAAAATCAAGACGATGGGAATAACCGCCAGAACCCCGATCAAAAAATAATTAAATAGCTTCTTGATTAACGCGCTCATTTTTCCTCCACTGCTTATAGGGATTTAATCAATAGTAAAATGCCTGATGCCAGTAAAAAGCCGGCAAATAGCCTATTGTATTTTTCATTATCAATTTTGCTGTACAGCATTTCCTCGGTCAGCAGGAATGTCACGACTCCCACCTGAAGAAAGCCGATATTGTCCGCGTAAGACACATCAAACTCATGCCGGATGAAAAACAACGTAGCCAGCTGAAACAGGGCAAAGGTTGCATAACAACTGGCCACGGTCGCGCGTATTTGGTGTTTTTGATACGGTTTGCTGTATACGATCGCGGTTAATAACGAGCCGCCGAGATTAGTCATGCCGTGCACGATTCCCATGACCGCCAGATAGGTTTTTTCATAATTGAACAGGGACTGCAGCGCTTTATCGATGGCCGGCGAAATATTTTTCAGCGCGACGAAAATAAGCAACCCACCCACCAGCAGGCTGATATTGATCTTGATGGCAGTGATGATCCATAGGAACAGGACGATGAAAGGGATACTGTAAATCAGTACGTTTTTGAAAAATCCGACATCGATATACCGGTAATGCTTCAATAGCTGCAGGGAACTGATCGCGATGGAAATAGGCAACAGTACCAGCAGCGTATTGATAAAGTCATACCCCAGCAGAAGCAGTATAGGCGTACCGAACAACAATACGCCAACACCGAAAACGGATTGAATGGTAGCGGTCAGAATGACCGTAAGCAGAATGTCGACCGGCATTGAGTTCCTCTTAATTGTTTTTGTTTGCCCGTCTCAATTATAAGCGAATTTATAAGCCCTGCCTGCCGAATTAAAATGCATGCCTATTGAGGAAGAACCATTGGAGGGAAGGAACAGCGAGGTATCGGCAGCGGCCGAAGCCGCTAAAACACGATCAGCGGCAAGCCCGCGTCACCGGAAAACAACAGCTGAAACAACTGCCCTTGCCCGGTTCGCTGACGATATTCAGCTTGGCGTCATGACGCATCAGCACGTGCTTGACGATAGCCAGGCCCAGCCCGGTGCCGCTGACCTTTTTGCTGCGCTTGACTTCCACCCGGTAAAAGCGTTCGGTGATGCGCGGAATTTCGGCGGCGACAATGCCTTCGCCCTGATCTTTGACATCCAGTATGACGGCGCTTTCGGACCGATGCCAACGTATTGTTACCGTGGAATCGTCAGGCGAATACTTCAGCGCATTGCCTAGCAGATTGGTGAAAGCGCTGCGCAATTCCTGTTCCTCGCCGGTAATGCGGGTATCGGTTTCGAGCAATAATTCGATGCGCCCGGCCGCCGTTTCCAGCGCATCGCTTTCCTTGCAAATCTGCTGTAATAATGCCGGAACATCGACACACTGCACTTTCTTCTGCTGCGTTTCCAAACGTGTCAGTAACAACAGGTCATCGACCAGATGCTGCATGCGTTCGGTCTGCCCCTGCATTTGCAGAACCGAATGCGTCAGTAATGGCGAATTGCCGTCATCCATGTCCCGCATGGTTTCCAGATAACCTTTCAATACCGTCAGCGGCGTTCTGAGTTCATGCGATACATTGGCAACGAAATCCTTGCGCATCCGCTCCATTTTTTTCAGCTGCGTGACATCCTGGGCCAACAGCAGCCGCAGACCGGCGCCATATTTAACGACCCGCACGGCCAGCGTTATACGGTGGTCCACCGGCGCGGGCAGGATAACCGCTTCATGGTAATTGCCGGATTTAAGGTAACGGATAAACTCAGGGAAACGGATCAGGTTGGGAATACGCTGACCTTTATCGGACTGATGGAGCCCCAGCACGTCCCGGGCCGCTTTATTGGTCCACTCGATTTCGTCGCTCGGGCCCAGCACTACGGCCGCATCAGGCAAGGCTTCCGTTGACTTGCGAAACTGATCCACCATTTTGCCCAGTTTCTTCTTGCGCTTTCTTTCGTTTTTTTTAATACGGTAAACATGGTGGTAAATATCTTCCCAGATACCGCTCACCCTGGGGTATTCGCCCCGCCCTCCCATGCTTATCCATCTTTCAAAGCGGCTGATCTGTAACAGCTGGCGAATCCAGAGCCCCAGCGTCAGCAGGAACATGAACAGCAGAATATGCCCGGTCAGACTGCCTGAGATCAGCGCAACCAGAAACAGCAGCAGCGCAAAGCCGATCTCCTTTTGCCAGACACTCATAAACTAGTGTGTCAATGAGAATCGGTAGCCGAAACCGCGCACGGTCTGAACCAGGTCCTCCCTGCCGTATTCGCCGAGGATTTTCCTCAGCCGGCGGATATGCACGTCGACCGTGCGCTCTTCGATATAGACGCTGCGCCCCCAGACCTGATCCAGCAACTGCGTGCGGTTGTACACCTTGTCGGGATGGGTCATGAAAAACTGCATCAGGCGGAACTCGGTCGGGCTCACGTCCAGCAGCCTGTCGCCGATGCTGAGGCGGTGCTGTTCGGTATCGAGCACCAGATCGCCCAGCTCGATTTGCGCTGAACCCTGAATTTTTCCGCTTCGGCGCAATACGGCGCGAACACGCGCTATCAGTTCCTTGGGGGAAAACGGTTTGGTCATGTAATCGTCGGCGCCGATCTCCAGTCCCCTGACCTTGTCTTCTTCCTCGCCGCGCGCCGTCAATAAAATAATCGGCAGTTCCCGATACGTTTGGTCTTTCTTCAGGCGCCTGGCCCATTCGACGCCGCTGAGGCCAGGCAGCATCCAGTCCAGCAGAATCAAATCCGGCAGATTTTCATCGAGGACTTTCTGCGCGTCTTCAGCATCGCTTGCCGCAACCGGCGCAAAGCCGGCCTGCTCCAGTACCATCATTAACATGCCTCTGATGGCGTCTTCATCTTCAACAATGAGAATCTTAAATCTAGACATAAAATGAGAAAGAAAACTAAATCGTTGTATTGTAGAGTGCCTTTGTTACCTTTTTATGACAACAAGCTCGACCTGTTCAATTGCGCTATGAAATTTCATGAAACATGCCCCTGGGCGCCTTATCAAACAAGGCATTGCACTCGGCTTCCAACAGGCCGCCAACGATGCGGCTGTTTCGGAACGGTGTTCTGGCAATGACTTCCTCGGCCCGGATTTCGATCTGCCACCAGTTCCGCTTTTGCAGATAGGGAATGGACGTGCCGTAATAGACCGTAGCGATGCCCGCCCACTCGATGGCGCTTTGACACATGGGACACGGCTCAGCCGTCGTATACAGGTCGAATAAGCTCCAGTCCGCTGAATGATGCGCCTGCGCGCAATGGTTGATGGCGACCATCTCGCCATGCCAGGTCGGATTCAGCACCGACTGATTAAGGCCTTCACCGACAATCTCGCCGGTCGCCCGCCGCACGATGACCGCGCCGAACGGAAACTCGGGAACCTGCAAAGCCAGCTCGATGGCTCTGCGCATGTAATCTTCGCTATTCATCTGTTCATCCCGTCTGTTCGCTGTTTAGCGAGTTTATTAATTTTCAAGCTCATTATAATTATAAAGCCACAAATTGACGGAGTCGCTGCGTTAATTTTTAATCGCCGCCGCCACACCCTCCCCCGCAACCGCCGTCGCTACTGCAACCGGAACTGTCCGCCGCCTCATCGGAAATGGCTCCAGAATCCCCCGCGCACCCCGATGAGCAGCCTATATGACTGGCGCAGTAAACGCCAGTCCCGCTTGCGCCCCGGTCACAATGCAATTGATAGGTGAACCCGTCGGGAATATTCAACATACTGTCGATGGCAAAAATCAAAGGCAGCTTGGCCGGTTTTTTCGGATCAATCTTTTCATGGATGCATGCCAGGCGCCAGGCTCTTTTTATGCCGACCCTGGCCCGGGTCGGCGTTGCCATGGCCTCGGCGGGCGTATGATGCAAAAAGTAGCCGAACGCGCGCCGGCAAAAATCGCCATAAACCCTCGTCGACAGGATGAATTCATGCCAGGCATCGTCGACTACCCGGGACGGCATGGAGACCAGTTTGCGCTTGCTTCGCAAGCACATCAGAAAATAGTTCCTCAGCGCCTGCATAACCAGTTCAATCTCCTGCCCTGTCAACCCGGGATGCTTTTGTGTTAATTTACTGACGATGCCCTTATGGAAATCATAGCCGGTTATGTATTGTTCGCGCCTGGCCGAAGCGGCCCGCTTGGCGCTAAACCATACCACCGTTGCCACAACCGCTAAAACGATAAGAATTAAAGTCATAGTGATAAATTAATCCGTTAAATGGTGATGCCAGCTTATCAATTTACAAACTCGATTGCACTGCCGGATACGATCTCAACATTCGGTCGCATTGGTAAACCCCGCTACACGCCTATATAATTCATTAGTTACTAATGTTCTTAAGTTCAATATGAAACCCAAACATTACGAACTGCCTGTCACCGGCATGCAATGCGCGGAATGCGAAAACCATATTGTCGAGGCCGTTGCTGAACTCCCCGGCATTATCAAGGCCCGGGCCAGCTTTACCGATGAAACGCTGACATTGGACCTGGACGACGACATCATATCGCTGAAAACAGTTTGCGCGGCAGTCAAGTCGGTCGGCTATGAATGCTCGAACCGCGCCCGGCATAAACCGGCCGGGCTGGGCAGACGCTTGTTCCTGATCGTCATTGCCATAGCGGGCATCATACTGCTGCTGCAATTGAACAAATGGGTACAGCTCGATTTGTCCCTGGAAGACATTGGACAAACGGCCAATTACGGCTTGCTGTTTCTGGTCGGCGTGTTGACCAGCTTCCATTGCATCGGCATGTGCGGCGGTTTTGTCATCAGTTATACAGTGGCGGGCACAAACTCGGGCAAGCCTGCTTATCTTAACCACCTGCTTTACGGCCTGGGCAAAACGCTGTCC
This sequence comes from Methylobacter sp. BBA5.1, assembly GCF_000746145.1. Classification (NCBI taxonomy): domain Bacteria; kingdom Pseudomonadati; phylum Pseudomonadota; class Gammaproteobacteria; order Methylococcales; family Methylococcaceae; genus Methylobacter; species Methylobacter sp. BBA5.1. Next base: position 79,427 of record NZ_JQKS01000026.1, on the reverse strand, counting down.
TATTCCGGTTTTGGCGCCTTGTTCGGGTTGATCGGCGGCGCCCTCACCTTTACGCTGGGCATGCGCAGCATGGTCTCGGCCGTAGCGGGCGTATTTTTGATGCTTTACGGCTTGAGCATGATGGATGCCTTCAGCGGCTTGAGGCGCCTGCATCTGCGCCTGCCGACGTTCATTAACCGTTTTTTGGTTCATCGACGCCAGCGCACATCCAATCCCTTCATCATCGGTCTTCTGAACGGCCTGATGATCGCCTGCGGCCCCTTGCAAGCCATGTATATCATGGCCGCGGGCACGGGCAGCGCCTTGACCGGCGCGACGCTGCTGGCCGTATTCGCGTTGGGTACGCTTCCCGTCATGCTGGCATTCGGCTACTTCGCCGGCATGATTTCCAGCAATGCCACGCGGCGGTTCATGAAAATCTCCGCCATCATCATCCTGCTGCTCGGCGCGGCCATGCTCAACCGCAGCCTCCTGATCTCAGGCACCGGCTATGATGTCAATTCACTGCTGTCGAGGGCGTCGCAAGCGTTAAAAGCACACTTTATGACCTGGCAGCATGACCATGCCGATGCCGGATCGCACCTACAAGAAGGCTATCAGGTTATTTATATGGAAGCCGAGGCGATGGCCTACAAACCGGACGAATTCACCCTGCGCTATGGCGTTCCGGTCAAATGGATCATCAACGTCAAGGAACTGTCCAGTTGCAATAAAAGAATCATCATTCCGGCGCTGGAGATGGGCATCGACCTGAAGCCCGGCCTGCAAGTCGTCGAATTCACACCGCGGCAAGTGGGTGCGATCAGCTGGAGCTGCTACATGGGCATGATACCGGGGACGTTTATCGTGAAGAAATGATGCAGCGGCTAAGTCCAGTCCCTACCGGCATCTGAATCAATGTTCCGCGTAACATCAAATACTAATGCCGATCGAACCAAACACGTTTACCATGTCCATCGACATGTTTACAAAGCAACTCCAAATAATCACCATGAATGAGGCCAACTTTATAGTGATGATCAGGGTTCAAATCGTAATGGCTCAAGTCATGGACAATGAGAGGCATCTCCTCACTATCTATGTAACCCGTGCTTACAACTTCGTTTCTTTCCAGATCTTTAATTTCTACTTTGTGAGTTTCCATAATATTCGCTCTTTAAAGTCAATGAGAAAAATTACAGGATTCATGATTAAAAACCGGTTTTCCTGAACTTTTAGAAAAGAAACTCTGGTTACGGTTCAAACTCGTAAGCGTTTACCCCAGCGTGCAGATGGGGCTGGAACCCTGGCGGAAACCCGGCAGGCCCTCCTGATGTGGAAATCAGCAACCGGCCTTCAAGCTGTTTGCTGATTTCCATGTCTGAAAAAATGTGGACACATCATCCGCCCTCTCCCTGAATAGTCGCCACCAGACTGCGGCTGCCGCCATGGTTTCGATATTCGCACAGATAAATGCCTTGCCAGGTGCCCAGGTTCAGCCTGCCGTTGGTGATGGGAATGGTCAAGGTGGCGCCCAGGATGCTGCTTTTTAAATGGGCGGGCATGTCGTCGCTGCCTTCGTAGTCGTGCCGATAGTAAGGCTCGTCTTCCGGCACTGATTTGTTGAAGAAACTCTCAAAGTCCTGCCGTACCGTTGGATCGGCATTCTCGTTAATGGTGAGCGAGGCAGAGGTATGCTTCAGCAATATATTCAGCAACCCGCACCGGATACTCCGCAGCTCCGGTATGGCGCTGAGCACTTCATCGGTGACAAGGTGAAAGCCGCGGGGCCGCGCTTTCAGCCTAAATTCTTTTTGAATCCACATGGTAAGCCCTTAAATAGAAAAATGGCTACAGGCCGAGTTCGCTGAGCCCCGGATGGTCATCGGGCCGGCGTCCCTGGGGCCAGCGGAATTTGCGTTCCGATTCCTTTATGGGCAGGTCGTTGATGCTGGCAAAGCGCTTTTGCATCAGGCCGCTCTCATCGAATTCCCAGTTTTCGTTGCCGTAAGAGCGGAACCAGTCGCCGGCGTCATCATGCCATTCATAGGCGAAGCGCACCGCGATGCGGTTATTTTCATACGCCCAGAGTTCCTTGATCAGCCGGTATTCCTGTTCGCGAACCCATTTGCGCTGCAAAAACTGGATGATGGCCTCGCGGCCGCACGGAAACTCGGCCCTGTTGCGCCACTGGCTGTCTATTGTATAAGCCAGTGCGACGCGCTCCGGGTCGCGGCTGTTCCAGGCGTCTTCAGCCATGCGGACCTTCTGCATGGCGGTTTCGCGCGTGAAAGGCGGCAGTGGCGGTCTGACTTCATTATTCATGGTTATTTTCTCCAATGATACGCTGCAAGGTTATTATCTGCTGTTAGACATGGATTATCCTCTTGCCGCGCCAAGCATCGCTGCCCTTATCCCGCTTCCGTTAAGTCGACTGAATTAGGCTGCGGCAATTTTGGATGGACAGCATTACGCTGCCCACCCGATAGCGTTTAGCCTTTCAAAAACACCAGCTGGTCATTTTGCACATCCACCTTGACCACATCGCCGGCTTCAAATTTGCCGGCCAGGATTTCCTGGGCCAGCGGGTTTTCCAGCTGATGCTGGATGGCCCGTTTCAGCGGCCGTGCGCCGTAAACCGGATCGAAGCCCGCTTCGCCCAGTTTTTCGAGCGCCGCCGTGCTGATCTCGAAGCCGATTTCGCGGTCCTGCAGCCGCCGGCGCAGATAATCGATCTGGATTTCGGAGATGGCCCGGATGTGATCACGGCCGAGCGGATGGAAAACGACCGACTCGTCGACCCGGTTGATAAACTCGGGCCTGAAGTGCAGGCCGACGATCTCCATGACCGCGGCTTTCATCTCGGCGTAATGCGCCTCGCCGGCCAGTTCCTGAATACGGTCCGAAGCCAGGTTCGAAGTCATGACGATGACGGTGTTCCTGAAATCCACGGTCCGGCCCTGGCCATCGGTCAGGCGGCCGTCATCCAGCACTTGCAGCAGCACATTGAAGACGTCGGGATGGGCTTTTTCGATTTCATCCATCAGGATGACCGAATACGGCTTGCGCCGGACCGCTTCGGTCAGGTAACCGCCTTCCTCATAGCCGACATAGCCCGGAGGCGCGCCGATCAAACGCGCGACGGAGTGCTTTTCCATGAATTCGGACATGTCGATGCGGATCATCGCATCGGCCGTGTCGAACAGGAACTCGGCCAGGGCCTTGCACAATTCGGTCTTGCCGACGCCGGTCGGACCGAGGAACAGGAACGAGCCGTTCGGCCGGTTCGGATCGGACAGGCCGGCTCGCGACCGGCGGATGGCGTTACTGACCGCTTTCAGCGCCTCTTCCTGGCCGACCACGCGCTTACTGAGCGCGTCTTCCATGTGCAGCAGTTTTTCGCGCTCGCCTTCCATCATTTTGGAAACCGGTATGCCGGTCCATTTCGACACGACTTCGGCGATTTCCTCTTCGGTGACCTTGTTGCGCAGCAAGGTCATTTTATGCGGCTCGGTCGATGCCGCCGTATTGAGCTGTTTTTCCAGCGCCGGAATGATGCCGTACTGCAGTTCCGACATGCGCGCCAGATCGCCCGCGCGGCTGGCCGCCTCCAGTTCGATCCGGGACTGATCCAGCTTTTCCTTGATCGACGCGGTGCCCTGCAGCGAGGATTTCTCGGCTTTCCAGATTTCCTCCAGGTCGGAGTACTCTTTTTCCACCTCGGCAATTTCTTCCTCGAGAATCTCCAGGCGTTTTTTGGATGCCGGATCGGCTTCTTTTTTCAACGCCTCGCGTTCTATTTTCAGCTGGATCAGGCGCCGGTCCAGTTTGTCCATGGCTTCCGGCTTGGAGTCGATTTCCATGCGGATGCGGCTGGCCGCCTCGTCGACCAGATCGATGGCCTTGTCGGGCAATTGCCGGTCGGCGATATAACGGTAGGACAGACTCGCGGCCGCGACGATGGCCGGGTCGGTGATGTCGACGCCGTGGTGGACTTCGTATTTCTCTTTCAGCCCGCGCAGAATCGCGATCGTGTCCTCGACGGACGGCTCGTCGACCAGCACTTTCTGGAACCGGCGCTCCAGGGCCGCGTCTTTTTCGACATATTTGCGGTATTCATCGAGCGTGGTCGCGCCGACGCAGTGTAGCTCGCCGCGCGCCAGGGCCGGTTTCAGCATGTTGCCGGCATCCATGGCGCCTTCGGCCTTGCCGGCGCCGACCATGGTATGCAGCTCGTCGATGAACAGGATGATCTGGCCTTCCTGTTTGGCCAGATCGTTCAGGACGGCTTTCAGGCGTTCCTCGAACTCGCCGCGGAATTTGGCGCCGGCGATCAGCGCCGCCATGTCCAGCGCCAGCACGCGTTTGCCCTTGATGCCTTCCGGCACCTCGCCGTTGACGATGCGCTGCGCCAGGCCTTCGACGATCGCGGTCTTGCCGACGCCGGGCTCGCCGATCAGGACCGGGTTATTCTTGGTGCGGCGCTGCAACACCTGAATGGTGCGGCGGATTTCGTCGTCGCGGCCGATCACCGGATCCAGCTTGCCGGCCTCGGCGCGCTCGGTGATGTCGATGGTGTATTTTTTCAGGGCCTGCCGCTGGTCCTCGGCATTGGGGTCGTCGACCGTCTGGCCGCCGCGCATGGCATCGATGGCTTTCTCGACAGCCTGCTTGGTGACGCCGGCTTTATTAAGGAGATTCTGCAGCGCGCCTCTTTCGTCCAGCGCCGCCAATAAGAACAGTTCGCTGGAAATGTAGGCGTCGTTACGCTTCTGCGCCAGTTTGTCGGTCAGGTTCAGCAATCGGCTCAATTCATTGGAAATCTGCACATCGCCGCCCGAGCCGCTGACCGTGGGGAGCCGGTCAATCTCTTTGTTCAGCTCGGCCCTCAAAGTGTGGGGATTGACACCGACCTGGGTCAGCAGCGGCTTGATGCTGCCGCCTTCCTGATCCAGCAAGGCAAGCATGACGTGCACCGGCTCGATGAACTGATGGTCTTTGCCCAAGGCCAGACTTTGAGCATCGGCCAGCGCCATCTGGAACTTGCTGGTTAGTTTATCCATCCGCATGTTGTTGTACCTCAGATAATTTTTTAAGTTAATGCTAACATAGGGGTAATTCGGCCGTTTTCAAGCCAGATATGTTAATTAATAACGGATGTTACGCAGGCGCAGGGTCAAATTCATAGGCGATGTAGGTTATCTTCCCCGGGACACGAGAAAGATTTATACGTAATACCTGTTAATGACCGGCATTATTCCAGCCTCAAGCACGGCTTGATTTATAGCGGGATTGTTGATTAACTTGATCAGATTAATGAGGAAGAATTTATCTTAAATATGCGATTTCTGAACCACCCGTTTATCAAGCAGCTATTCAGCAGCTTTCTGGATCTGTTGCCGATCCTTGCTGTCGTGATTATCTTTCAGGTTTTCGTAATTCAGCTGCCCATTCCCGATGTATCCGATTTAGTTATCGGCACGCTTTTGGTAGTGCTCGGCCTCACCTTGTTCGTTCAAGGTCTGGAACAAAGCCTGTTTCCGCTGGGAGAGTCGATGGCCCATGCGTTCGCCCGCAAAGGCAGTGTGTTCTGGCTATTGTCCTTCGCCTTCTGTCTGGGTTTTAGCGCGGCGATTGCCGAACCGGCACTCATAGCCATTGCCGAGAAAGCCGCCAATATAGCCGGCACGGGAGGACTTATTGAACAGACTGAGGCTGCCAAGGACAGTTATGCATTAGGGCTACGAATTATCGTCGCCCTGTCCATCGGTTTCGCTATTTTAATAGGCATACTCAGAATTATCCGCGGCTGGCCGGTCTATTACCCGGTTTTCCTGGGTTTTGGCGGCGTTGCAGTCATGACGCCTTTTGCACCTGCGGAGATCGTAGGCATCGCCTATGACTCAGGCGCTATCGCCACATCCACCATTACCGTGCCGCTGGTGACCGCGCTCGGCGTCGGCCTGGCCACGGCCATCAAAGGCCGCAACCCGGTAACGGACGGCTTCGGGCTTATCGTCTTCGCAGTATTGATGCCGATGATTTCCGTCATGGCTTACGGGATGATCATATGATTGAATGGTCAATACATTTGCTAACTGAACTGCTGAAAACCTGCCGGGATATTCTGCCTATCGCGGCAACGATTATCGGTTTTCAGCTATGGGTAATTCGAAAGCCCCTGGCACATCCCAAAAGAACGCTGATAGGTTTTTTCTATGTCCTGCTTGGCATCGTTGTTTTTCTGGAGGGTTTGGATATGGCCTTGTTCCCGCTTGGGAGTCTGATGGCATCTCAGCTGACTTCGCCTGAATTCCTGGGCATCAATCCTACCAACCAACCTGTATCCTGGTTCGCCTATTTTTGGGTGTATGTTTTTGCCGGCAGTATCGGTTTCGCCACAGCTTTAGCCGAGCCTGCCCTGCTGGCGGTTGCCATCAGAGTCGAACAAATTTCAGGCGGAACCATCAATGCCTGGGGATTGCGAATCGCGGTTGCCTTGGGAGTTGCTTTGGGCTTGGCTTTGGGTACATTCCGGATTGTCACCGGCCTGGACCTCTCTTTGTTCATTATTGCGGGCTACGGCATCGTTGTCATACAAACGTACTTTGCGCCCAAGATGATTATCGGCCTGGCATATGACTCCGGCGGCGTGACTACCTCGATGGTCACCGTGCCGCTGGTTACGGCCCTGGGTCTGGGACTGGCCGAAGCCATACCCGGCCGCAACCCGTTATTGGATGGCTTTGGCCTGATCGCCTTTGCCAGCCTGTTTCCTATCATTGCTGTACTGGGTTATGCGCAAATTGCACACTGGCTCGCCAGCAGAACTTCTTCTAAATCCTGAGGTTAACCATGCATTTCAAACTAATTATCGTGCTTGTCGATGATGATAAAACCGATCTGGTGCTTGAAACGGCGCGTAAAAACGGCGCCAAGGGCGCAACCGTTGTCAATAACGCCCGCGGCGAAGGCCTTAATCAATCCAAGACTTTTTTTGGCCTGACGCTGGAGACACAACGCGATGTTCTGCTGTTGTTGGTGGAAGAGCATCTGAGCCGGCATATTCTCGAGACTGTCGCGCAAGCCGCCCAATTTGACAGCCGGCCCGGCACCGGCATCGCTTTCCAGATCGATGTCGAGGATGCCATTGGCGTCATGCATCAGGTCGAAGAATTAACCCATGAAATCGAGGACAAGATATGAATGACAACAAGCCAATAACCCGCGTCAGGGATATCATGAAAACCCAGGTCGGCACCATTGACGGCATTGCCACCGTCTCCGATGCCCTGAAAAAAATGAAAACACTTAAAACCTCCGTGCTGATCGTCAACAAGCGCCATGATGACGATGAATTCGGCATGATCACGTCCGGCGACATAGCCCGCCATGTGCTGGCGAAAGACCGCGCCCCGGAACGGGTCAACGTCTATGAAATCATGACAAAACCGGTGCTCAGCGTGCCGCCGGATATGGATATTCGCTACTGTTCGAGATTGTTCGCCAATTATAATCTGGTCAGGGCGCCGGTCGTTGAAAATAAAGAAGTGATCGGCATGGTAAGCCCCAATGCACTGGTGCTGGACGGGCTCTATAAAATTTTCCAATAGATGGCATCCAGCTAAAAATAACAGTACAATAGCCCGCGATCAGAAGGCAGATGTTGAGTTAGGGATCCCTAGGTTGTTAGGTTGTCCGGTTATCAATGTTTTAGTTCTGTGTTAACCGTAAGTTATTTTTTCAGGAGTTTTCAAAATGGCAACAGGCACTGTAAAGTGGTTTAATAACACAAAAGGTTTTGGATTTATTGAACCTTCAGAAGGTAGCGAGGATGTTTTCGTTCACCATTCGGTTATTCAGGGAGAAGGTTTTAAAACATTGTCTCCAGGCCAAACAGTCATCTTTGACATCGAATCTGGTCCAAAAGGCTTAACCGCCGCTAACGTGCAGCCTAAATAAGGGATTGCATTCAGATTCCGAAAGGCCCTGATGAGTCATCATCCGGGCCTTTTTTATAGCGGTCGGCAAGCTATTTTAAAGGACGGCCCTTGGCGTCCTTGTCCAGCTGCCCGCCAAAAAGCAGAACCCCTTCAACAAACCCCCAGAGCAAACCGAACCCGCCTGTTACAAAAGTCAGCGCCAACTGGGCCAGGCCAATCCAATAATATCCCAGGTAAAAGCGATGGGCGCCGATGCCGCCTAAAACCAGCCCCAGCACGGCCGCCAGATACCGGTATTTAACGGCTTCCGGTTTGGCCAGATACGCCCCCACCAGGTTCACGTTGACGGCCGCATTGCCCTCCGCCTCAAAACTGACATCATCGCCTGTTTCCGGCAATGCCGCCGCCACCCAGTCATCGGCCTTGAATTCAAACAATGCCTCATCGCTTTTTATGACCCCGGTTTTTGCCTCAGGATCATAGCTTTCAATTTGTCCAATCATTTATAGTTACCTTTCAATATAAGGGCGCTTTATTAGTTTTTAGTCAGGTGCGCCCAATCATTTTTTTACTCATTTTTCAAACGCACGGCCAGCACATCACAATGCGCGTGATGCAATACGCCGTTTGCCGTCGAACCGAGCAGCAACGCCAAGCCATGCCGGCCATGCGAGCCGACGACAATCAAATCGACGCCGGTTTCCTCGGCTATCCGGATTATTTCCAGCTTCGGGCTGCCGACCGCAATGCACCGGCGATCCTCGGCGATACCAAGCGTTTCGGCCAGGGTGGCCAATCTGCTTTTTGCCGCCGTCATCAGTTCTTCGGTCAAGTCCAGATCGAACGGAATAACCGGCCCATAGGCCGCATCGGTCAGCGGCAGATTGTCCACGACGTGCACGATGCTCAGCTTTGCCTGATATTTGTCAGCCAGATCCTTCGCTCTATTTGCGACTTCCTCTCCGTGCTTGGAAAAGTCGGCCGCCAATAATATATGTTTATACTCTCCCATGATGCCTCCTATTCAATGCCGGCCGCTTCAGGAAACAACAAGGCCATTACCTGATACGATGCCAGTAAGTATAAAAACGCCAGCCCCAAGCCAAACATTAATGTCTGGTCCAGCGCATGGCGGATAATATGACCGGTAATCGCCCAATGCCAGATCATCAGACCTATCATGACTGAAAACGCCAATAAAGTCATGCCCCCGGTCATCATTGAAGCAACCCCGGGCATGGCGAAAAAACTGATCATGGCGTCCGTGCCCAATAGCGCGGAGGTGGTTTGATAGAACCGTGCCCGCTTATGTCCGAAGTACAGCATGGTCCAGCTGAATCCGACCACGAGCAGGATGCCAGCGCCGACCATCAGCAAGGTATAAAGCCGGCTGACGCCGATATTGATCATCAAAAAATTGACCAGGGCATAAACCACTACGGTTATGCGTAGCAGCCAGGGCGAATAGGGCAAATGCTGCGGCCCTTTCCTGAACAGGCAGATATCAAACAACAGCTTTATGATTTCAAACATTATCTTCCTTCCTGATGCGCGTTAAACCTCGGCAATATTTATTATTATTGGCCAGCATCGACTCAAGCAGAAAGTCCGTCTATTCAATAGCTGAAAGGGATTCGCAATGCGTACCCCACGACTTGACAATGCCCTCGTTCATGGTCCCATGCTTTAAGTTGATGATGCTGTCTTTATTTCGCTTACCCGGCTTTATTTAGCCTCTTCCAGCCTTTCCTCGGCTTCCATCCAGGCGGCTTCGGCTTCATCCAGCGCCTTGTCGACCTGTGCTTTCCGCTCCATCAGTTTTTTCAAGCGCTCCTTTTCCGAATCGGTATAGATTGCGGGATCGGCCAACTGCAGTTCCAGTTGCCGCTGTTCGGCATGATATTTTTCAACGGCCTGCTCGGCTTTTTTCAGCGCATCGAACAAGGGCTTGAATTTCTGTCGGCGTTCCGCGTCCAGTTTTCTCTGGTCTTTGCGCGAAACAGTCGGCGCGGCTTCGGCCACGGCTTTTTCCTCGCCTTTTTTCTGCTCGGCCAGCCACAGGCGGTAATCATCCAGATCGCCGTCGAACGACCTCGCCCTGCCGTCGGCCACCAGCAGCAGCTGATCGGTCACCGAACGCAGCAAGTGCCGGTCATGGGATACGACCACGATAGCACCTTCGTAGTCCTGCAATGCCACACTCAAGGCATGGCGCATTTCCAGGTCCAGGTGGTTGGTCGGCTCGTCGAGCAGCAGTAGATTAGGATTTTGATAAACCAGCATTGCCAGGACTAGGCGCGCTTTTTCGCCGCCGGAAAAAGGCTTGACCGCCTCCAGAACCTTGTCGCCCTGAAAGTCGAAACCGCCCAGGAAATTACGCAAATCCTTCTCGTTGGCCTGACTATCCAATTTTTGCAGATGCCACAATGGACTCTCATCCGTGCGCAATTGTTCCAGCTGATGCTGGGCAAAGTAGCCGATTCTCAGCGCGTCCGCTTCCAGCCGTGTTCCCGATAACGGCGGCATGGTGCCGGCCAGCACTTTGATCAGGCTGGATTTTCCGGCGCCGTTCGGACCCAGCAGGCCGATGCGATCGCCCGGCGATATCGACAGGCCGGCCTGTTCGATCACGCGCGTCTGACCATAGCCGATATCGGCCTTATCCAGTATCAATAAGGGGTTGGGCATTCTGCCGGGCTTTGGAAAGCTGAAGTTGAACGGCGAATCGACGTGCGCCTGCGCGATCAGCTCCATTCTTTCCAGGGCCTTGATGCGGCTCTGCGCCTGCCGCGCTTTCGTGGCTTTGGCCTTGAACCGGTCGACAAAGCTTTGCATATGGGCGATTTCGCGTTGCTGCTTCAGGTAGGCGGATTGCTGCTGCGCCAGCTTTTCGGCGCGCATTCTTTCGAAGGCCGAGTAATTGCCGGTATAGATTTCGGCCTTGCTCTGCTCGATATGCACGATATGATCGGTGATGGCGTCGAGAAAGTCGCGGTCATGCGAGATCAGCAGCAGCGTGCCGGGATATTTGCACAGCCAGTCCTGCAGCCAGATCACGGCATCAAGGTCCAAATGGTTGGTCGGCTCGTCAAGCAGCAGGACATCGGAGCGGCACATCAGGGCCTGGGCCAGGTTGAGGCGCATGCGCCAGCCGCCCGAAAACGAACTGACCGGGTTCCGTTCCTGATCGGCCGTAAAGCCCAGGCCGCTCATCAGCCGGGAGGCCCGCGCCTGAGCCGTATAACCGCCGATGGTGTCCAGTGTCGCGTGCAGCTGCGCCTGCTTCAAGCCGTCATCGGCCTGTTCGGCGGCGGCCAGTTGCTGTTGCAGATGTCTTAATTCGCGGTCGCCGTCGATGACATAATCGATGGCCGAGCAGCCGACGGCCGGCGTTTCCTGCGCCACATGCGCGATTTCCAGGTCCGGCGGCATGGAAAAATCGCCCTCGTCCAGGTGCAGTTCGTTCCGAAGCAGCGCAAACAGGCTGGACTTGCCGACACCATTGGCACCGGTCACCCCGACCTTCTGCCCCTTGTGGATAGTGAACGAGGCATTGGCGAACAACACCCGGGCGCCCCGGCGCAACGAAATATTTTTAAAATTCAACATGAAAGTACAGCGTTAAAATCAGCTAAAATAGCCAGATGAAAAACAAATCCCGCAAGCCACCGCATCCCTTGTTCAGGCCGCAAGATAGATATTATGTCAATGAACAGGGCTGGTGGTTTTATACCGTCGACATGATCAGCGGACCGTATAAAACCAAACCTGACTGTGTGGATGCCTGCCGTTATTACATTCAAAAAAGAGATGCCGGCCTTTAACTCGCTCTTTCTATCATTTTTTCCACCTGTTCGGCGAATTGTTCCAGATTGCCTTTTTTCACCGTTTCCACGGGAATAACCAGGGCCGTATTCAAATCGACATAAATATAGACATAGCGCTTGCCGTATTCGACCCGCACCAGGTCCTCCCAGGCCATTTTATGCTTGCCGCTGGGCGATTTCTCCAGCAGGTATTTCGGGTTGGCCGGATCGATGGTCAAGGTATAAGTCCCGAACATGTTGACCTTTTCCTTGTTGGTGTAATTGGCCAATATCTGCCGGCGCAAATCCAGCATCATGATCTTGGGCGACAGTAGTCCCCACAGAACGGCGATAATCATGACATAACCTGCCGACATCATGTCCCGGTAATAGATGTAATAGAAAAAACCCACCAGCGCCAGGATGCCGGGGACGATCAGACGGTTTTTCCGGATGTTTTTTTGTATTTCCTCGGACCTTGTAAACTGTAATTCATTAAAATGGATCAGGTCTTCTTCGCGGAACTCGTATTCAATTTCTAACATGATAATTTCTGGTAAATTTAAAAAATAAGGCGCTGTTAATGCATTTTTATTTTTGCATGCGCGCTGCGTCTGAACAGATTGGAAAGGGTCAGCATCGCCGTCCTGAAATAGCCGTGTATCGCCACCTGGTGCATTTTATAAAGCGACAGATAAACCACGCGTGCAATGAAACCGCCGACGCTGACCGAGCCCATCAGATTGCCCATCAAATTGCCGACCGTGGTGTATTTGCCCAACGCAACCAGCGAGCCGTAATCGCGATAAACATAGTTGACCGGCGGGCGGCCGTTTAACCGGTTGACAAGGGTTTTGTATAGCGCCGATGCCTGCTGATGGGCGGCCTGCGCCCGGGGCGGGACATTTTCATCATGGTCGGGCCAGGGGCAGGCGGCGCAATCGCCCATTGCGAAAATAGCGTCATCGCTGGTTTTCAGCGTTTGATCGACCACCAGCTGGTTGATGTGATTGGTTTCCAGTCCGTCCAGTTGTTTCATCCAGTCCGGCGCTTTAATGCCCGCGGCCCAGACTTTAAGGTCGGCTTCGATCATTTCTCCGTCATGGGTTTTGATGCCCTCCTTCGTCACCTCGACCACGCGGCGGCCCATCTTAAGATCGATGCCCAGCTTGATCAACTGCTGTTGCGTCGCGATCGCCAGTTTGCTCGGCAAGGCCGGCAGCAATTGGGTCGCCGCCTCGATAATGGTCAGCTTGACGTTGCTGGATTCATCCAGCCCATAAACGGCCAGCAGATCGGTGACTTCATGCAGTTGGGCCGACAGCTCAACCCCGGTGGCGCCGGCGCCGACAATGGCGATCGACAGCGGTTTATTGTCGGTGTTGCTGCCGGCATGGCTCTTCATATAGGCTTCAACCAGTTGCTTTTGAAACTTGAACGCCTGTGAAGTCGTATCCAGAAACATGCAGTGCTCGGCCACGCCTTTAATGTTAAACGTGTTACTGACGCTGCCGACCGACATGACCAGCGTGTCGTAGCTGAAAGTGCGCCGGGGGATCAGTTCTTCGCCTTTATCGCCCAGGGTCGGACTGACATAAATTTCCTTTTTCCTGCGGTTCAGGCCCTCCATTCGGCCCAGCCTGAAACGGAAATGATTGCGATGCGCCTGATTCAGATATTCGATTTCTTCGGTTTCGCCGAGTGTGCCGGCGGCCACTTCGTGCAACAGCGGTTTCCAGATATGCGTCGATGAAGCATCAAGGAGCGTGATTTCAACCAGCCCTTTTTTGCCTAATTTATTGCCGAGACGGGTAGCCAGCTCAAGACCCGCGGCCCCGCCCCCCACAATCACTATTTTATGTTTTTCGTTATTGTCAGCCATTGTTATCCCCCAAAATGTCCGCCCGAACTGAACGGACCTGAAAAACCAACCCCTCGTTATATGCGCTCTGTGCATATTGCCGAATCGCACAGGCTCTTTTTTACGGCATTATAGCGAATCAATGTACCGGCGACTGATTTTGCTCATATTCAAGCTTGCTTTTAATCAAGCAAACCGCTGCAAACTGTAATAAGATAGGCCAGTTTTTATTCTCAATGAGGCACGACCATGCGCCGTTTTATATTTCTTGGCCTTGTGGCCTTTCCAGCTTTTGCTGTTGATGAGCAACCGCCCAGAATTGAGGCCGTACCGGAAGTGCCCGAACCGCCCATGCCCGTGCAAAGCGGTGAGACGCTCGAACCCGATATCACCATTATCCGCAAAGGCAAGCAGACCATACAAGAATATCGCCGGGGCGGCAAACTATATATGGTCAAGGTCATACCGGATATCGGCCCGCCTTATTATTTTCTGGATACCAATAATGACGGCAAAATGGATGTGCGCCGCGATGACGCCAACAGAGAGGGCAACATCAACATGTGGAAACTGCTGGAATGGTAACAATATAACCGGTGTCTGTTTATACGCCCGTAACCCGCCAACAACTCGAACGCTTCTTCAGCACTTACAGCCTCGGCAAAGTCATCGATTTCGAAGGAATCAAAGACGGCATTGAGAACACCAATTATTTCGTCACGACCACGCGGGGCCGCTTCGTCCTGACCCTGTTCGAGTCGCTGACGGCTAAAGACCTGCCGTCGTTCATGGCGTTAATGACGTATCTGGACAAAAACGCAATTCCCTGCCCCCGTCCCTTGTCCGGCCTGCAAACGAATCCGCTGCGCGTGCTGAACGGCAAACCGGCGGCGCTGTTCAAGCGCCTGACGGGCAGCGCCGTCGACTCGCCATCGATCGCGCATTGCCGGCAGATCGGCCTGCACCTGGCAGGTCTGCACCGCTCCACGCAAGACTACGTGTTTCCGGTAAACAACCACCGAGGGCTGGACTGGTGCCAACGCGTGTTCGCGGAAATCGGCCCGTCCTTATGCCCGGCGGACCGGGCCTTGATCGGCGATGAACTGCGTGTTCAACGCCAATACCGCACGGACCGTCTGCCGCGCGGTGTTATTCATGCCGATCTGTTCACGGACAATGTCCTGTTCGCGGACGGGCAACTCAGCGGCCTGCTGGATTTCTACAGCGCCTGCACCGATACGCTGCTGCTCGATATCGCGATTACGGCCAATGACTGGTGTTGCGACAGCGGCACCGTGAATCCGGAAAAATTCATGGCTTTGCTGTCGGCTTATGAATCCCTGCGGCCGCTGGACGCGCTGGAAAAACAGCGCTGGCCGCTGATGCTCAGAGTCGCCGCTTTACGCTTCTGGCTATCGCGGCTACTGCATCGGCTACAGCCGCGTCCCGGCGAAATAACCCAGCAGAAAGACCCGCTGGTTTTCAAGCATATTCTGGAACAGCACCGGCGGCAAACGCCGGCTATCCCACCTCGGCCTGCAGCTGGGCCATCATGCTCTCGGTCTGGCGCAGGTAACCGCCGCCGAACAGATTCAGGTGATTCAGAATATGGTACAGATTGTACAGCGTCTTCCTGACACGGTAGCCGTCATCCAAGGGCCAGGCATCCCGATAGGCGGCATAAAAATCCCGGCCGAAACCGCCGAACAGTTCGGTCATGGCCAGGTCGGCCTCGCGATCGCCGTAGTAACAGGCCGGATCGAAGATAACGGGAAGCCCCTGCTTGTCCACGGCGGCATTGCCGGCCCATAAGTCGCCGTGCAGCAGGGCAGGTTCGGGCGCGTAACCGTCAAACAAGGCGTCCAGATCGCCGAGCAGCCGCTCGCCGCTCGCTTGCAGCCGGCCGCCGTGACCATTCGCCGCCGCCAGTTGCAACTGAAAGCCCAGGCGTTGCTCGCGCCAGAAGCCCGGCCAATCGGGGTATTGCCCGTTGGGCTGCCGCGTGCTGCCGATCGTGTTGTCGCGGTGCCAGCCGAAATACGGCTGTTTCACGGCATGCAGGCGTGCAAGCTGCTGACCCAGCAGTCGCTCGGAGGCCCTGTTCGATGAGCCGAACTCAATGTTTTCCAGCACCAGAAAGGCATGATCGGTCGTGCTGCCGGCAGTGATGGCCGCCGGCACGCGCAGGGCTTGCGTCGATGCCAGTTCCTTGAGCCCTTCGAATTCGGCCTCGAACATAGCCGCCAGGCCGGCGCGATTGAGCTTCACGAAATAGCTCCTGTCCCGCCCTTGCAGCCGAAACGTGGAATTGATATCGCCGCCGCCCACGGCTTGTGACGATAAGACCGTAAAAGGCTGCCCTGTCGCCGCCTCGATGTGTTCTGAAATAGTCTGCCAATTCATGATTACCTGCCAGGTTGCCAAAATACTCTTCAAAAACGGGCTTATTTGCCGTTATTGCACGGCATCGGGCGTGAATAACGCCTGGCCGTCTTTTTTAAAGGAACGAATAATGGCCTGTCCCTCTTCGCCGGTGATGAAATCGATATATTGCCTGGCCAGATCATAATTCACATGCGGGAAGCGCGCAGGATTAACGGCTATGACATGATAAGGGTTCAGCAGGTTCTCGCCGCCCTCGAATACGATGACCAGGTCGGTTTTGTCCTGATACGCGATAAACGTGCCTCTGTCGGCCAGGGCATAAGCCTGTTTTTCATCGGCCATTTTCAACACCGCGCCCATGCCCTGCCCGGCCGATACATACCAGCTGCCTTTCGGTTCCATACCGGCCGTCCGCCACAATTCCCGTTCTTTCTTGTGCGTGCCTGAATCATCGCCTCGGGAAATAAAAGGCGCGGCGGCACGGCTGATTTTCAAAAAGGCTTCCGCCGCCGATCCGGACGCCTTCACGGCCGCGATATCGGCTTTGGCGCCGACCAGGACAAAATCGTTATGCATGACGGCCTTGCGGTCGACGCCGAAGCCGGCATTGACGAAGGCTTCCTCGGCCTTGGGCGCATGCACGAAAACCACATCCACATCGCCGTTTTCGCCCAGTTTCAAGGCCTTGCCGGTACCGACCGCAATGACATCCAGGCGCGCACCGTATTTTTTTTCGAAAACCGGATTCAATACCTGCAGCAGCCCCGAGTTCTCGGTGCTGGTCGTCGTCGACATACGCAGTATGCTTTCGGCGTTGACCCGAGCGGTAAATAATATGGCGCACAGTGCCAATCCTATGGTTATTTTTTTCATGGTTTGAAAGCCTGTCGTTTGAATGAGAAATTCTGTCACTTCACCATCTTGCCGAAGTGACCGCCTTGCATAGTTTACTGATAAAATGGCGTTTTGTTTCCGTAATACCGGCCTTATGACCCATATTTTTCGCGGCTGCCCGCCAATGCCTTGGAAAGACGAGGACGTTAGCAGGTGACCTGTGCCTACCAACTGGATAATATCCGCTTTCGCTATGGTGAAAAAACCGCCTTGTCGTTGCCGGCGCTCACCGTTCATGCCGGAACAGTCACGGCGCTGATCGGTCCCAATGGTTGCGGCAAGAGTACGCTGCTGCATTTGCTGGCGTTTCTTGAGGCGCCCGCTACGGGCCGTATCGTGTTCTTCGGCGAGCCGGTTAAAGCCATCGATCCGTCGCTCAGAAAACGTATCGGGTTCCTGCCGCAAAAACCCTATATGCTGCGCGGCACTGTACGGGACAATCTGACCCTTGCCTTGAAACTGCAGGGCCTGCCTAAAACCTTATGGCCGGAAAAAATCCATGCCGCGCTGGAACGCCTTGATATCCTCCATCTGATCGATCTGCAGGCCAAAACCTTGTCCGGCGGCGAACTGCAAAAAGCGGCGCTGGCGCGCGCCCTGATCACCGGTCCCGACGTGCTGTTGCTGGATGAGCCGTTCAGTTATCTGGACCAGGCCAGCGCGTTGCGGCTGGAGGCATTTATTTCATCGTATATCGAAGAAACACAGGGAACCCTGGTTTTCAGCACGCATAACCGTCTCCAGGGACTGGCGCTGGCCCAAGATGTCATTTCGCTGGTTCAGGGCGAACTGATCAGATCGCCGCTGATCAATCTGTACCATGGCCAGGCCGGGAAAGAGCATATTTTCGACACCGGCAAGATACGGATCATGCTGCCTCGTGACACGCCCGCCTGCCGGCATGTCTCCATCGATCCGCGCGAAATCGTCCTGTCCAGGCAGCCGCTGGTTTCCAGTATTCGCAACCGCTACCACGGCAGAGTCGTATCGATCTCGGAGGAAATGGGTAAAGTCAGAGTCGCCGTCGAGGCCGGCGAGATTTTTCAGGTATTGATCACCTATGAGGCGCTGCAGGATTTGGATCTTTCCCTGGGCGACCTGGTCTGGATCCATTTCAAATCCAATTCGGTAGTTGTGTTTTAGCGGTAAAGAAAGTTCAACAGACATTCGGTTTCAGTTAAAATCGCGAATCGCCCGCGACTTTAAAAGTTGATCTTATCCCCTACCGGCACTCGCTGTAGACCATGATCGGACAAATCCATAAAGCTGTAGGCCTTTTATTATAATTCGGCTTATCATGTGAACTGTTTTGCCCATGTATCCCTATTGGGCGCATGGTTGTCGACTATGATTTTTATAGAACACCTCATGAAAAATTATAAATTGCTACTATTATTACTGCTAGGCTCAGTCGCCGCAGGCTGCGGACAGCCGGGCCCGCTTTACTTGCCGGATCAACCCCCGCCAATTCATGCAGAACCGGAAGAAGACCAATAAAAATGGATTATTTTAATTACCGAAACGACGAACTGTTCGCGGAAGATATTGCCGTGCAGGATATCGTCTATAAATACGGCAGTCCGTGCTACATTTATTCCAGAGCCACACTGGAACGACACTGGCAGGCCTTTGACCGAGCCTTTGGCGGCCAGGCGCACCTGATCTGCTATGCCGTCAAGGCCAACTCCAACATTGCCGTTCTCAATCTGCTGGCCCGCCTGGGGTCCGGCTTTGATATTGTCTCGCTGGGTGAAATGGAGCGCGTTCTTGCCGCCGGCGGCGTTCCTGAAAAAATCGTCTTCTCAGGCGTCGGCAAGCGCGAAGACGAAATCCTCGCCGCGCTGAAAGCCGGCATACGCTGCTTTAATATCGAAGTCAGCGGCGAGTTGGACCGGATCAATCGGCTGGCCGGGCAACTGGGCGTTATTGCGCCGGTGTCTTTCCGGGTCAACCCCGACGTCGACGCCAAAACCCACCCTTATATTTCGACCGGCCTGAAAGAGAACAAATTCGGCATCGACATTGACCAGGCCCTGCACGAGTATCGCCGGGCTGCCGCCATGCCTCACATCAAGGTGATCGGCATAGACTGCCACATTGGCTCGCAACTGACCGAAACCCGGCCTTTCCTGGATGCGCTGGACCGCGTAATGAATCTGGTGTCAATTCTCAAGGACGAAGGCATCGAACTGCATCATCTGGACCTGGGCGGCGGACTCGGCATCCGCTATAAAGACGAACAACCGCCCGAGCCGGCCGACTACATCCAAGCCGTGCTGGCGCACCTGGGCGCCAACGATTTTGAAATCCTGCTGGAACCCGGCCGCGCCATCGTCGGCAATGCCGGCATCCTGGTGACTCAGGTCGAATACCTCAAACCCACGGCCCACAAGAACTTCGCCATTGTCGACGCGGCCATGAACGACCTGGTGCGCCCGTCCTTATACAGCGCCTGGCAGGACATCATTCCGGTCAACAAGCAAAGCCAGGCGCCAGAGATGCGCTGGGATATCGTCGGGCCGGTCTGCGAGACCGGCGATTTTTTAGGCAAGGAGCGCATGCTTAAAATTTCCCAGGGCGACTTATTGGCGATACGGTCTTCGGGCGCTTATGGTTTCACCATGAGTTCAAATTATAATTCCAGGCCGCGTGTTGCCGAACTGATGGTCGACGGCGGCAATCTGCATTTGATCAGGGCAAGAGAAACGATCGCCCAGCTTTGGGCTGGAGAGCAGTTACTGCCTTGAGCATTGGTGCCGGAACCTAACTATCCACTCTATTCCTTAACAAGCCACGTAAATGATCAACTTCACTAAAATGCACGGTCTCGGCAATGACTTTGTGGTCATTGACGCCATCAATCAACACGTCGACTTAACCGCCGATCAGATCAGGCAGCTGTCCGACCGGCACTTCGGCATCGGTTTCGACCAGCTGCTTTTAGTTGAAAAGCCGCTCAGTGACGATGCCGACTTCAAATACCGGATTTTTAACGCCGACGGCAGCGAAGTCGCCCAATGCGGTAATGGCGCGCGCTGCTTCGCCCGTTTCGTGCGCGATAAACAGCTGACCGACAAGAACGAAATACGCGTCGACACCAATTCGGGCCAACTGCTGCTGCGATTTGACGAGGATGACCTGATTACGGTCAATATGGGGGTTCCGCGGCATGCGCCTGACGAAATCCCTATGCTGGCCGAGGAGGAATCCAAATATTACACGGTCACGGTAAACGATACGGAGAAAGCGTTCGGCGCGGTTTCAATGGGCAATCCGCACGCCGTGCTGCAGGTTAATGATATTAAAACCGCGCCGGTGACCGAACTGGGCCGAGAACTGGAACGTCACCCGGTTTTCCCGGAACGCGCCAATATCGGCTTTATGCAAGTGGTTGACCGCCAGCGAATCAAACTGCGTGTTTACGAGCGCGGCACCGGCGAAACGCTGGCCTGCGGCAGCGGCGCTTGTGCCGCCGTGGTAATCGGTATCGAGCATAATCTGCTGGAGCCTGACGTTTTCGTCGAATTGCCCGGCGGCGAACTGAAAATAAGCTGGGCCGGCCGCGGCGAACCGGTATTCATGAGGGGACCTGCGGTCTCCGTTTTCGATGGGACATTAAATTTATGAATGCACGGCGAACACCCGAACTGACTGCGACTCAGGTTGAAGAGTATCTGCTGTGTCATCCGGAGTTCTTCAATGACCACCTGCATCTGCTGGAGAAGATGCGCATCCCGCACCCTTGCGGCAACGCCGTATCCCTGATTTCAAAACAGCTGGAAATTTTCAGAAACAAACATCAGGAGCAGGAAAACCAGCTGACGGCGCTGATTGAGATAGCCCGGGACAACGATACGTCCATCAACCGCATGCACAAGCTTACCCTGGCACTGCTTGACGCTTCCACGCTGGAAGAAGCTGTCGCCAATCTTGAGATGGTGTTGTCCGACTATTTCCTGACCGATTTTGTCGCGATCCGCATCATCAAGCACAATCCGGACGCCTCGATTGCCAACCTGTTTATCACGCCGGGCTGCGAAGATCTGGAGCCCTTCAGCAAAGAGCTGGTCGCCAATCAGCCAAAATGCGGCCGCCCGACTCTGGCCCAGGCCAAAGTGCTGTTTGGTGATGCCGCGCTGGACGTCAAATCCTGTGCCATCATTCCCATGATTTTTACCGAGCTCGAGGGCATCGTGGCCATCGGCAGCCGTGAAGAAGGCCGGTTTCATTACAGCATGGGCAATCTGTTCCTGACCCAGATGAGCGAAATCATCGGTACCCGGCTGATTTCATTGCTTGCCGCATAACGCCATGCATACCGATGCCGAACATGCGTTAACAGCCTTTTTCGACCAGCTCCAGGTTGAGGTGCGCGCTTCCGAACACACGATAAACAGTTACCGACGGGACATCCGACAGCTGACTCGCTATTGCACGGATAAAGCCATCGACCGCTGGATTGATCTTACGCAGAGCGACATCCGGGCCCATATCGCCGGCCGGCACCGTCAGGGCATCGGCAGTAAAAGCCTGCAACGCGAACTGTCGGCAATCCGCAGCTTTTACAATTTCCTGTTGAAAAACCGTCTGGCCGACAATAATCCGGCCCAATATGTCAAAGCCCCCAAACAAAGCAGAAAGCTGCCTAAAACGCTGGATGTGGATCAAGTCAACGGTTTGCTGGAAGCCGGGGCAGACTCCGTGCTGGAAATACGCGATCTGGCCATGTTTGAATTATTTTATTCATCCGGTCTGCGCCTGAGCGAACTGGCCGCGCTGAACCTGACCGATATTGATTTGCCCGACCGCTCGCTGATCGTCCGCGCCGGCAAAGGCGGGAAATCAAGGCTATTGCCTATCGGCCGCAAGGCCGTCGACAGCCTGGAGAACTGGCTGGCTCAGCGTTTAAAAATGGCTATCGCCGCTGAACCGGCCTTGTTTATTTCCAGCCGGGGTACGAGGCTGGGACAGCGCGGCATCCAGTTACGGCTGGCGCAATGGTGTAAAAAGAAAGGCATTGCCGAGCACCTTCATCCGCATATGCTCAGGCATTCCTTCGCCAGTCATTTGCTCGAATCCAGCCAGGATTTAAGGGCGGTGCAGGAATTGCTCGGCCACAGCAATATCAGCACGACGCAAATCTATACCCATCTGGATTTCCAGCATCTGTCTGAAATCTACGATAAAGCCCATCCGCGAGCCAGAAAAAAATCAGACTAGGCTGTTGCTTGGATCGGGCAAAGATCTAAAAAATCTGCTACCATGTGAACTAATTTTAGTATACAAAGCAATCTGTTTTATCACGCAGACATTCTTCTTTACAGGACACCCGAAATGGCGGCAAGCGATACATTGCAAGATATAAAATCTAAAGGAATACTCTGGGGCTTTGGCGTTTTAGCCCTGATTGTACTGGTCGTTCTTTTTGTCCTGGGTGCCTGGTGGGGAAGTGAACCGAATCAATTCAATGTACAGGAAGAAGCGCTGCTAAGAGCCAAGGAAACCAACAACACTGAGATGCCGCTGGGCTATACCTACGCCAACACATTGGCCCATATCGCCGAAGTCCTGCTGCACAAGCCCGGCGGCTACATCACCAACGACGTCGCACCTCCCGGCGTTTTTTTGGATAACATTTCCAGCTGGGAATTTGGCGCACTGGTCATGTTGCGCGATGCCGCGTCGGCATTAAGAAACCATTTTGCCCGGGACCAGTCACAATCCGCCGAGGACACTGATCTGGCCGTGGCGGAACCTTATTTCTACTATGAACACAATTCATGGGCCTTGCCGTCAACGGAAGCGGAATACGAAAAAGGCATCGAGGCACTGCACAAATATATGTTGCGCCTGCACAAATACGGCGGCCCCGTGAAACGCGCACAGTTTTATTCCAGAGCCGACAACCTGTGGCAATACGTGGAGGTGGTAATCAAACGCCTGGGCGGCTTGTCCACGCGCCTGAGCGCCAGTACGGCCGGCGCGGAGATCATGCCCGGCATGGCGGTACTTGAACCGGGCTCCACGCGCGAATCCAATCAAGCTAAAACCGTACCGATATTAGGCCAGACCCCATGGCTGGAGATCGACAACGTGTTTTACGAAGCGCGCGGCGCCAGCTGGGCCTTATTGCATATCCTCAGAGCCATCAAGCATGATTTCCATGACATTCTGCTGGATAAACGCGCCATGAACACGGTCGATATTATGATCAAGTCACTGGAGAACGCCCTCGCCCCCATCTTGAGCCCGATGGTTTTAAATGGTGGCGGCTACGGCCTGTTCGCGAATTATTCCTTGACCATGGCCACCTATATCGCCCGCTGCAACGCGGCGGCGCTGGATTTGCGTGACATCATGAACCGAGGCTAATGCCAAGCATGCAAGAACAAATCAATGAAAACCTGAAACAGCTCGGCACCTGGAAACGGATTTTCTTTATGCTGATTTTCGCCGCCATCATCAGCCTGGTCAGAATGCTGTTATGGGCGGTTATTCTGCTGCAAGTCGCATCGATGTTGTTGACCGGCAAAGCCAACACCAACATTCTCAATTTCGGACGCAGCCTTTCGGCGTACACCTACCATATCCTGCTATTTCTGACTTTCAATACCGACACGATGCCTTTCCCGTTCTCGGACTGGCAGATAACCGAGGAGCTGAACCTGCCCAAGCCGGGGAACTCCAAAAAATAGTCCGCCATGGATGATATCCGCAAAATCATTCATATCGATATGGATGCTTTTTTCGCGGCTATCGAGCAACAGGATTTCCCCCAATATCGAAACAAGCCATTGATCGTCGGCGGCGCGCCCGACTCGCGCGGCGTCGTCGCCACCTGCAGCTACGAGGCCAGGCAATACGGCATCCATTCGGCAATGCCGTCATCGCAGGCTTACCGCCTGTGTCCCCAGGCTATTTTTGTCAAGCCCCGCTTTGATGCCTACCGGCAGGCATCGCAAACCATTCGAAAAATTTTCACCGACTATACCGAACGGGTCGAACCGTTGTCATTGGATGAAGCATATCTGGATGTCAGCGATGTCCAATTGCATCAGGGCTCGGCCACGCTCATCGCCAAAGCCGTCAAGGCAACGATTAAACGCGAAACCGGATTGGTCGCCTCGGCCGGCATCTCTTACAACAAATTCCTCGCCAAGATTGCTTCGGACATGGATAAACCGGATGGACTTTATGTCATCACGCCAGAACGGGGCGCATGTTTTGCCGGACAACTCAGTATCGATAAATTTCACGGCATAGGCAGAGCGACAGCGCGGAAAATGCAGGCATTGGGCATACAGACCGGCAAGGATTTAAGGAAACTGTCGCTAGCGCTCTTGCAGCAGCATTTCGGCAAGTCCGGACACCATTATTACAACATCTGCCGCGGCATTGACCACAGGCCCGTCAACAGCCAGAGAACCAGCAAGTCGGTAGGCGTGGAAACGACGTTTCAGCAGGACATCAAGGCCCGGCCGGAGGTGATGGCGCAACTGCACAGCCTGCTGGAAAAAGCCCTGGAAAAAGCCGCCGAGAAACGGCTGGCCGCCTATACCTTGACCGTCAAGATAAAATACCACGACTTTGTCCAGATCACGCGCAGCCGGACCCTGCCCCATGCCGTGACAGCCACGACGGGCACGTTCGCTATCCTGGAAGATTTATTACGAAATACCGATATCGGCACACGTAAAGTACGGCTGCTCGGAATCACCCTGTCATCGCTGGAAAACCAATCCAGACTGACGCATTTTCAGCAAATGGATTTGTTTAACTGAGCCGCTACAGATCCGACTCCGGCTCATCGTCAACCGGCTCACCCTCTTCGAAATTGAAGACTTCTTTCAGATAGCGGTATAACAAGCGCGAGGATTTAGGCGGCTTGGCCGCCGCCGCTTCCTTCTGGGCATTGCGTATCATCTGCCTTAACTGCTGCCGGTCCGCCTGAGGCTGTTCATCAAGCAACTCGGCCAGCGCCTCATCGCCTTCCGCAATCAGCCTGTCCCGCCAGCGCTCGACGATATGATGCTCCCTGACGGCATGGGCGCTTTTGCTTTTAAAGCGCGCCAGTTTTTCCTGAATCGGCGCTATATCGATTTTATGCAATTGTCCGGCAATAAATTTCAGTTGCCGTTTTCTTGCCCCTTTAAGCGGCATGCCGGCGACCTGAGCGATAGCTTTATAAAGGTTTTCAGGCAATTCAAGCATTTTCAATTGCGCCTCGGGCAATCCCGACAATTCTTCGCCCAAGGCAAAAAGCGCCGCCATATCGCGCTTTTGCTGTGACTTGTTGGGGCGGACCGCATAATACTCCACCTCCTCGTCGTCATCGTATTCATACTCGTATTCGTATTCTTCTTCGCTCATTTGATCTAAACCACTACCATTAAAAAAATCACAAACAGCACGACCAGACCCAGAGGCACCAACACCGCCATCCAGTCTGCCGGCGCTTTCCGGCTGTGCTCGAGTGATGCCTTGATACCGGGCCGCATCCAGAAAATAATCAGCAGCACCATGACACCTAACAATAGACTTTCCCAGCTTGAAAATGCTTCCATCTCTGCCTCGCCATAATAAATACGCTACTTTACCACAGGCTGTTTAATGACTTTCCATGCTTCGATCTTTTGCGCTAAATTCAGCGATGCATGGGCCGGACTCGTTGACGGCAGACGCTGATAGGCAAGATAGGCGAAACGTTGATCCAGGCCCGGCAAAATATGTTTTTTATACACCTTTTCAGCCATACCGCCATTAAAGAACACACGCCTGATCAACTGGTACTCGCCAAGAAAACCGGCAAAATCATTGATTCGTATCGATGACAACTTGATATTCGAATCCAGGCTGCCGTGCCGATGGCAACTTTGCAGCACATCCCAGACCGCGATACCGTTCTCCATCAAAATGGTTTTACGCCGTTCATAGCAAAGCTCCGGGAATGCGCCGAATAACGCGCCCATGATCGGCCAGAATGCATTGCTCGGATGACCATAGTACTGTTGCTTAAGCAAGGAAACCTCGCTGGGCATGGAACCCAATATCAATACCTGCGCATTTTTGGAAACAATCGGAGCAAATCCTTCAATTTCAGCCATACTTACTTAGTAAAATTTAATTTCTAGCCCATCAATTTTGCGATAATACGCACTCGTTAATTTCATAGAGTATCAGTTACGTCATGTGGTTTAAAAATCTTAGTATTTTCCGCCTTACCGAGGATTTCACTTTATCTCCAGCCGAACTCGAACAAAAACTTGAGCAAATGGCATTCCGACCCTGCGGCAATCATGAGGAATCCACTTTTGGCTGGACCGCGCCCCTAGGCAAAACCTCGCAGCAGCTGGTGAATAGCACGAATGGTTTTATGATGCTGTGCGGAAAAAAAGAAGAAAAAGTGTTGCCGGCCGCCGTGGTCAATGAAATGCTTCTGGAAAAGATTCTCGAGGAGGAAGACCGGCAAGGACGAAAATTGGCCAAAAAAGAACGTACTGCCATAAAGGATGAGCTGGTCTTTGAGTTACTGCCCAAGGCTTTCAGCTTTTCGCGCAAAACCTACGCTTATATCGACCCGAAAGGCGGCTGGCTGGTCGTTGACGCCGCCTCGGCAAAAAAGGCCGAGGATTTGCTCAGCAATCTGCGCAAATGCCTGGGCTCATTGCCGGCCGTACCGCCCAATACCGTGGAAAAACCGGTTGCCACGATGACCCATTGGCTGCTCCATCATGAGACACCGGCCGACATCACCATTGAGGACGAATGCGAACTGCGCTCCCCCGAAGAGGAAGGCGGCATTATTCGCTGCAAGCGACATGACCTGGCGCTGCCGGAGATTAAAAACCATCTCGACACCGGCAAGGAAGCGATTAAACTGGCCATCAGCTGGGACGACCGGCTATCCTTCATTATCGACGAACATTTAGCGATCAAACGCCTGCGCTTTCTTGACTTGATCCAGGATCAGGCCGCCAATATCGAAGCCAGTGATGAGGCCGAACAGTTCGATGTGGATTTTTCGATCATGTCGCTGGAACTGGCCAATTTTTTACCTCGTCTGATGGAACTATTCGGCGGAGAGAATAAGACATGACCCTTTTAACGATCAGTCCATTAAGAAAATACCTTCCGGCACTTTTTGCGGCGGCGCCTTGTGCCAGACACAAGTTAACGATCGGCATTTTTATCGGCGGACTGGTCGTTTTATTGCTGCTGGCGCCCAGCCTGCCTGTTTCGGCCGCAACCTATGACCGGCCCGACAATCCGGGCGACAGTTTGATCAGCGACGAGCTGGCCGATGAGCTTTACACCACCGCCAAGCATGAGGACACGCTGCTCGATATAGCTCGGAATTTCGATATGGGGCAGATCGAAATCCTGCTGCTAAACCCGGACGTGGACAGATGGCTGCCGGGACAAGGCACCCGGGTCAGATTATCCAATCTGCGCTTGCTGCCCGATACCCCCAGGCAAGGCCTGACGCTGAACCTGCCTGAATATCGCATGTATTATTTCCCAGTCCCTCAAGCGGGCGAAAAACCGGTCGTTAAAACCTTTCCCATGAGCATTGGCCGCGTGGACTGGCAAACGCCGCTAGGGCAAACCAAAGTTATCCGTAAAGTCAGGAACCCGACCTGGACGCCACCGGCATCGATCCGGGCGGAACATGCCGCCAAAGGCGATATTCTGCCGGCTGTCTGGCCGGCGGGGCCTGACAATCCGCTCGGACTGTTTGCGATGTATCTTGGCACACCGGGCTATTTGATTCACAGCACCAACAAGCCTTTCGGCGTCGGCATGAGAGTCAGCCACGGCTGCATTCGCATGTATCCGGAAGACATTGAAAAACTGTTTCCGGAAATAAAAGCAGGCACGCCCGTCTATATCGTCAATCAACCGATCAAGGTCGGCTGGCATCAAGACACGTTGTACATCGAAATTCACCCGACCCTGGCCGAAACCGAGTCCGAAGACGAGAACGGAACCGTTCCCGAACTGACCGAGGAAAGATACATGGCCAGTCTGGAGTTGGCGCTAAAACTGATTGAGCGCGCTAACAACCGGCAGATGCCGGTTATCGACGGCGAGGCATTAAAAAAGGCCCTGCAACTGCATAACGGCATCCCTACCGCTATTTATAAACGCCCCGCCACGAGTCAGGAAGCCCCGGAGTCCCCTTAAAATTTTCCCAAAAAAAAAAGCCCGCTGGGTAATCCCAACGGGCTTTTTCATGCTCCCAAAAATAATGACTTATTTCATCATTGATTTTTTGAACATACGATCCAGTTTGCTGTTGGTGTCTTGCGCGTATTGAGCCGCACGGTTAGCAGCCGCTTCCGCGTCAGCAGCTTTTGCAGCTGCATCGGCAGCCGCGCGTTGTGCGCTAGCCGCATCGGATGATGCTTGTGAAACCTTGGAATTCAGACCATCAATTTGTGATTGCAGATTATCAATGTCTGAAGTGCTGGCGCAACCAACAGCCAAAGTAGCAGCCATAGCAATCATTGATAATTTTATTACTTTTTTCATATTATTTTTCCTTATTTTCAGAGTTGTTACTACATAAAGAGTACTTCCAGGTTAGAATTTTGCACTGTTTTTGAGTTTCTTTCCAGCTTTATTTTATCCTGACAATCGTCCCTTTATCTATCCATTGACTCAAGTGATCAATCTGCCTATTGGTTAAAGCAATACAACCATGAGTCCAATTCATCATCTTATGAATTTTCTCATCGGCCCGTCCCAAACCGTGAATACCTATGCGCCCGCCTAGCGGCGTATTTTGCGGAGGCACTTGATGATGCTTGTGCGCATATACGATGTTATTATAGGTGACACGGTCTATCAACCCCTGTTCCATTGCCTTTTCGGCATCTTTCGCGGAAGGGTAGGTTAAACCAAAAAACCGCCTGAAAGCACTCTTCTCACCAATCCAGCCGATCCTGTAGTCCCCGTAAGGCGTAATGTTGTCGCCCCGATGGTGCTTGAACCCGGCGCCTCCCTGGCCGATCGCAATGTCATTCAGGGTATCAAGCGTCTGGTCCCCCTTTTTTACCTCAATCTTTAGCGCGCTCGTATCGACCAGCAGCCATATATCCTCAACTGCCGATACAACCGCAGCATAACAACTACAACACAGTAATAAATAAATTCGCCACATAAATAATCTACACTGGAATAAAGGTCACTTATACTTTAGCTTATCAAGATAATTCATAAGCATTAAGGTACAGCCATGCAAATAGAAACTATCACCACCCATCCTTATGACGACCAGAATCCAGGCACATCCGGGCTGCGAAAAAAAGTAAAAACATTTCAGCAACCGGGTTATCTGGAAAATTTTGTTCAGTCCATCTTCGATTCCCTGAACGACTTTGCCGGCAAAACGCTCGTACTGGGCGGTGACGGTCGCTATTTTAACCGAGCTGCCATACAAATCATCATTAAAATGGCGGCCGCCAATGGTTTTGGCGAACTGATCATCGGCCAGGGCGGTTTACTATCCCCCCCCGCCGCATCACATCTGATCAGAAAGAACCAGGCATTCGGCGGCTTGGTTCTTTCCGCCAGCCACAATCCGGGCGGTCCCGATGAAGATTTCGGCATTAAATACAATGTCGCCAACGGCGGGCCCGCGCCGGAAAAATACACGGCGGCCTTCTATCAGTGCAGCCAAGCCATCGACTGTTACAAAATTGCAGCCATGGCTGATATAGACCTGGACAGCATCGGCACGCAACAAGTCGGCGATATTAAAATCACGATTGTTGATCCTGTGACTGATTATGCCGAGATGATGCAGTCTATTTTCGATTTCCCATTATTGAAACAAAGCATCGGTTCCGGCTATATCCGCTTGTGCTTCGATGCCATGCACGCCATTACCGGCCCTTACGCCAAAAGAATACTCGAAGACATGCTCGGCGCCAAGCCCGGTTCTGTCATCAATGCCGAACCGCTAGAGGATTTTGGCGGCCATCATCCCGATCCCAACCTGGCGCATGCGCAGGAATTGGCGGCGAAAATGTTCGGTCCTGACGCTCCGACGTTCGGCGCGGCTTCCGATGGCGACGGTGATCGCAACATGATCATGGGCAGCCATATCTTCGTCACGCCCAGCGACAGCCTGGCCATTATGGCGGCCAATGCCCATCTTATTCCGGCCTATGCCAAGGGCTTAAGCGGCGTTGCGCGCTCCATGCCGACCAGCCAGGCCGTCGATCGGGTCGCGGCCAAATATGCTATTCCCTGCTATGAAACGCCGACCGGCTGGAAATTTTTCGGCAATCTGCTCGATGCGGGCAAGATCACGATCTGCGGCGAAGAAAGTTTCGGCACCGGCTCTGACCATGTCCGGGAAAAAGACGGTTTATGGGCCGTGCTGTTCTGGCTGAACCTGATCGCCAGAAAGCGTCAACCGGTTGCCGATATTGTCCATGACCACTGGCTGAAATTCGGCCGCGATATCTACAGCCGCCACGATTATGAAGCCGTGTCCAGCGACATCGCCAACGGCATTATCGAACATCTCAGGTCCCGGCTGCCGACACTGGCAGGCCAGGCGTTCGATGAATACATCATTAAATACGCCGACGAATTCAGCTATCAGGACCCTATAGACAACAGCATCAGCCACAATCAGGGCATACGCATCGGCTTTGAAAACGGCTCGCGCATTGTCTTCCGCCTGTCAGGCACCGGCACGGTCGGCGCCACCTTAAGGATCTATCTGGAACGGTTCGAGGTCGATGCCGAAAAGCACGATCAGGATGCGCAAGCCGCGCTGGCTGATTTAATCGATCTCGCCGAACAGCTGAGCGAGATCAAAAAACGCACCGGCCGGACCGAGCCGACGGTCATTACCTGACAAAAGGCGAAGGGTGCGGGGTTCAAGCCCTGCACCTATAGCTCAATATCATGGGCAATGCCATGCATGAGGCAAATTAGCAGTACACCGGCCAGGATCAGGGTAATCTGCTGCAAGGAGGTCTTCATATCGGTCTTTTTGTGCAGCGACGGTATCAGGTCCGCGACCGCGATATAAATAAAGCTTGAAGCCGCCAAGGCCAGAAAATACGGCAGACTGTCATGCAAATCACCCAGGCTGAAATAGGCCAGCACTCCGCCCACCACTGTGGTCAGACTGGCCAGCACGTTATAGAGCAGCGCCTTGCCTTTGCTATAGCCGCTCTGCAATAAAATCGCGAAATCGCCGACTTCCTGCGGGATCTCGTGCGCGGCGACCGCCAGGCTGGTCACGATGCCCAGCTTCACGTCGGTCAGGAACGCGGCCGCGATCAAAACCCCATCGACAAAGTTGTGAATGCTGTCACCCAGGATGATCAATGTGCCGGCAGACTTGCCATGACCATGACTGTGCGCATGCCCATGATCATGCGCCTCTTCATCGCCGTGTGCCTCGCAACCGCCGCCGTAATGGCAATGCCGCCAGATCAGCAGTTTTTCCAGCACGAAAAAACCGAGCACGCCAGCCAGAATCGTCCCGGACAAGGGCTGAATCTGTTCCGGCCTGACATCCTCGAACGCATGAGGAATCAAGCCCCAGAAAGCGACGGCCAACAGCGCGCCAATGGCAAAACTGATGCCATGCGGCAAAACCGCTTCCCTATGCTTATCCGGCATTAATAGAAAGACTGCGGCGGCCATCACGCTTAAAAGACCACCTATGGCGGTAAAAATAACAATAAATACCAATAAACTCACTACTTCAGTCTCTCCAGATTAATGTCGCCATACGTCCTGTCTCTTTATCCCGGCGATAAGAATAAAAACGCTCATGATCCGTGACGGTGCAGAAATGACCGCCATAGATATTATTTATGCCTAATACGGCCAGATCGATACGGGCCAGCTGATAAATATCAGCCAACCATTTGCCGTTACCGCGCGCTTTAAACGCCGGCGCGAAAGCCGCTGACTTTTCAATGAAAGCCTCACGCACTTCGGCACCGACCTCAAAACGCTCGGGCCCGATCGCGGGCCCCAGCCAGACCAGCAGTTCCCGGCTGCGCATCGCCGCGACCGTATTGCCGATCACGCCGGACAGCAAGCCTCGCCAGCCGGCATGGATGGCCGCAATCTCGGTACCTTCGGTATTACAGACCAGCAGCGGCAAGCAATCGGCGGTCAGCACCGCGCAGACGATCCCCGGCTTATCGGTGTAGCTTGCATCGGCCTGTACCAGCGCCTGGATTCTTCCGGCGTCGACGGCTTTGTTACTGTGTATTTGCTCCAGCCAGACAGGTTCGGCAGGCAGTTTCAGCATGGTTTTGATAATATGCCGATTCCGCTCGACCGCACCGGCCTGATCGCCGACATGGGTGGCCGGATTCAAACTGCTGAAGCCGCCGCCGCTGATGCCGCCGGTGCGCAATGTGGTCACGGCATGCACGCGGCCGGGGGCGGGCCAGTCCGGCTCCAGCCAGTGTTTATTGCTGGTCATTTTCGGATAACGCTTCAAGCAGACTGACCATGTCTTCGGGCAGGGGCTGCTCCCATTCCAGATATTCATCGGTGACCGGGTGCTGCAGTCCCAGTTTTGCCGCGTGCAGCGCCTGACGCTTAAAATTGCGCAATTCCAGTTCCAAGCGCTCACTGCAGTTAGGCGGCATTTGAAAGCGCCCGCCGTAAACCTGATCGCCGACCAACGGATAGCGGATATGCGCCATGTGCACACGAATCTGATGGGTCCGGCCGGTTTCGAGTTTGACCCGGATCAAGGTATGGCCGGTAAAGCGCTGAATGACCCGGTAATGGGTCACGGCAAACTTGCCCGATTCCCTGACCGCGTAGCGTTTACGGTCGGTGGGATGCCGGCCGATCGGTTCCTCGACCGTGCCGCCGGCGGTCATGCGCCCGCGCGTAACGGCCAGGTATTCCCGGGTAATCTCGCGCTCCTGCAGTTGCTGCGCCAGGCTGTTGTGCGCCTGCAGGGTTTTGGCGATCATCAGCAGTCCGCTGGTATCCTTGTCGATCCGGTGAATAATGCCGGCGCGGGGCAAGGTCTCCAGATTCGGTTCATGATGCAGCAAAGCATTCAGCAAGGTGCCGTTCCAGTTCCCGACCGCCGGATGCACGACCAGTCCGGCCGGCTTGTTGACGATCAACAAGCTCTCGTCTTCGTAAACAATGTCCAAGGGAATTTCTTCAGGCTCGCAGGCAATCACCACTTCCGGTTCGGCATCCAGGGTTATTTCCTCGCCGCCCTCCAGCTTGTCCTTGGGCTTGAGCAACAAGCCGTTAACCTGCACGCGGCCTGATTTGATCCAGGTTTGCAATTTGCTGCGCGAATAATCGGCAAACAACTCCGCAAGCACCTGATCCAAACGCATACCGGCCAATTCTAAAGGCACTTCTGCCGTTAATCTGGTCATAACAAATTCTTCTGATTAACTCGATGTTAAGTTATACTCGCCGGTTATATGGTCATTTCAAGCACCGCGGCCATATCCTGCGAGAAAACCTCTAATATTACAACGTGTCGTTAGCACCATGCGATTAATTTTAATAAAATTTTTATTCATCGGCTGTTTAAGCCTGTCTATCGGGGGCTGCGAGACGCTTAAAGGCTTGACCGCCGGCGACGCTGCCGATACAACGGACGAATACGTGGACTGGAATGCCGAGAAATTTCGCACGGAGGCCAAGGCGGCCGTGGATGCCGGTAATTATGAAAAGGCCATCAAACTCTACGAGGCGCTGGAATCGCGCTATCCCTTTGGCGCAGAGGCGGCGCAAACCCAGTTGGATGTGGCTTATGCCTATTTCAAAGGAGATGATCCCGAAGCGGCAATCGCCGCCGCCGACCGCTTTATCAAGATCAACCCTAGAAGTCCCGGCGTCGATTATGCCTACTATTTGAAAGGACTGGTCAATTACAACCGCGGCATCGGCTTTATTGACCGTTTTCTGCCGACCGATACGTCGCAACGCGATCCGGGCAGCGCGCGCGATGCCTACGATAATTTTGCCGAACTGCTGCGCCGGTTTCCGGAAAGCAAATACGTACCCGATGCCAAACAGCGCATGATCGCGCTCAAAAACAACCTGGCCATGCATGAAGTCCACGTTGCCCGCTTTTACATGAAGCGCAAAGCTTATGTGGCCGCCGTCAATAGAGCGAATTACGTCGTGGAAAAATACCAGCGCACGCCCGCCGTTCCCTATGCGCTGCAAATCCTGCAGGAAGCCTATACGGCGCTTCAGATGACCGAACTTGCCGCGGATACGGCCCGAATTTACGAAATGAATTATCCGGACGGCCCGCCGGTGCCCGAACATAAAAGTTCCACGTTATCCCACAAAATCTGGGATTTCATCGGCCTGGAAAAATAACGATGGGACCCGCGTTTAAAGCGCAGGCCTGGAAGGCGGGTTATCCTCTAATACTCGCCTTTTTAGGAATGGGCATAAAATAAGACCCGCAAGAGGCAGGATTTCTGTTCATGTTCAACGACTGCATGGACAGGAAATGATCCCGTCATTTCTCTGCATTCACCCCATCCATGGGGCTCATGCAGTCGTGCTCACGCCCCTTGCCTACATCCCTGTAGGCAAAGCCGGAGAGGAACGGCAAGACAAGCCGGTTGCGGGAATTATAAAACTCCCGTTCCTTTTCATCTAACCTTTATTTTACCCTCGAGTTCTACTATTTTATCCTCGAGTTCTGCCTGGCTCATATGCCGCACATCCTCGCCCTTGACCATGTAGATAATGTTTTCGCAGATGTTGACCGAATGATCGCCGATTCTTTCAAGCGACCTGGCCGTCCACAGAACATCCAGCGTGCGCGTGATATTTCTCGGGTCTTCCATCATGCGCGTGATCAATTGCCGGATAATGCTGCCGTATTCACGGTCGACATATTCATCTCTCCCGGTAATAGCCGTCACGTCCTCGATGCTCATCCGTGCAAAGGCATCCAAGGCGCCATGCAGCATCTCCTTGACCAGATCGGCCATATGCTGCAGTTCATAATACTGCTCATGTTTACCTTCAGTATCTGATAGACGCATCGCCATTTCGGCAATGCGCTCGGCCATGTCGCCGACTCTTTCCAGCTCGTTAATGGTTTTGATGACCGTGATCAACAACCGTAGATCGAATGCCGCCGGCTGTCTCAGTGCCAGGATCTGCATGCATTCCTGATCGATGAGCATTTCCAGCGCGTCGACCTGATTATCCTGCTTGATGACCAATTCAGCCATTTCCGTATCGCCGGTCATGAAGGCTTCTACCGCTTGCGCTATCTGCTGCTCGACCAGCCCGCCCATCGTTAATACATTATTGCGGATGTCTTCCAGTTCTTTATTGAACTGCCCTGAAATATGTTGCCCAATTTTACTGTTATCCATGATTCTCTCCCGGTTTAACCATACCTTCCGGTAATGTAATCTTCTGTCTGTTTCTTTTTGGGATTGGTAAACAGCTCGCTGGTATGTCCCATCTCGATCAATTCGCCCATGTACATAAAAGCCGTGTAATCCGAAACGCGTGCCGCCTGCTGCATATTGTGCGTCACGATAACAATGGTGTATTTTTCTTTCAGTTCATTGATCAGCTCTTCAATTTTCAAGGTTGAGATCGGGTCCAGGGCCGATGCCGGCTCATCCAGCAACAACACTTCAGGCTCGATGGCAATGGCTCTGGCAATGACCAGTCGTTGCTGCTGGCCGCCCGACAATCCCAGGGCATTATCATTCAGGCGGTCTTTGACCTCGTCCCAGATGGCCGCGCCGCGCAAGGCGTTCTCGACCGTTTCCTCCAGGGTGCGCTTGTCGTTGATGCCCTGAATCCTGAGTCCATAGGCGACATTTTCAAAGATCGACTTGGGAAAAGGATTGGGCTTTTGGAACACCATGCCTACGCGTCTGCGCAAAGCCGCGACATTAACCGATCTGTTATAGATATCTTCATTTTCGAGCAGAATTTTACCTTCGATCCTGACATTATCGACCAGATCGTTCATGCGGTTGATGCAGCGCAGCAGCGTGGATTTGCCGCAACCGCTAGGGCCGATATAGGCGGTTACCTTTTTCTTGGGCATTTCCATATTGATGCCGTGCAAGGCCTGCTTTTCGCCATAGAACAGTTTCAAGTTTTCTATTTTGATACAGACTTCCTGCCGGCCCTGCGATTTTGCCTGACTGCGTAAAATGGAATCCATATCGATTGCGTGAGTTCGTACGTTTTGTGTTGCCATT
Source organism: Methylobacter sp. BBA5.1 (assembly GCF_000746145.1). NCBI lineage: Bacteria > Pseudomonadati > Pseudomonadota > Gammaproteobacteria > Methylococcales > Methylococcaceae > Methylobacter > Methylobacter sp. BBA5.1. The sequence goes on along the minus strand of NZ_JQKS01000026.1, from coordinate 43,330 downwards.
CTTGATTAACCTTCCAGTGCCCGGTATTTTTCGCGCAAGTGATTTCTGATTTGAACCGCCGCCAGATTAAGTCCGATGATGACTATGACCAGCAGCAATGATGTGGCGTAAACCAAAGGCCTGGCCGCCTCTACGTTCGGGCTTTGAAAACCGACATCATAAATATGAAATCCCAAATGCATAAATTTTCTGTCCAAATGTAAAAAAGGGAAATTGCCATCCAACGGTAATGACGGCGCCAGCTTGACCACCCCGACCAGCATCAAGGGCGCCACTTCGCCGGCCGCCCGCGCGACGGCCAGAATCAGGCCGGTCATCATGGCCGGACTGGCCATCGGCAATACCGTGCGCCACAGCGTCTCCAGCTTGGTCGCGCCCAGAGCCAGACTGCCTTCGCGTATCGACTTGGGGATACGCGCCAGGCCTTCCTCGGTAGAGACGATCACTACCGGCAACGTCAACAGCGCCAGGGTGATAGAGGCCCACAGCAGTCCCGGCGTACCGAAAACCGGCGCGGGCGCCGCTTCAGGATAAAACAGCCGGTCGATGTTGCCGCCGACGATATAGACGAAAAAACCCAGGCCGAAGACGCCGTAAACGACCGAAGGCACCCCGGCCAGGTTGTTTACGGCAATCCTGATCAGCCGCGTCATGAAGCCCTGTTTGGCGTATTCGCGCAAATACACGGCGGCAATCACGCCAAACGGCGTCACGATAATCGACATGATGATCACCATCATGACCGTGCCGAAAATCGCCGGAAAAATACCGCCTTCGGTATTGGCCTCGCGCGGACTGTCAGTTAAGAACTCGATCAGCTTACGGCCATAGTGAACGGTTTTATCGCCTAGGCTCATGGCATTCGGCCGATACAGCCTGACCACTTTGTCCAGCGGTATTTCAAGCTCCTTGCCGCTTGCGGTTCTCGCCACCAGGCTATCGCGCCGGATTTGCCGGTACAGTTCGCCCAATTGCTCCTGATAGCGTTCATAGTCGGCCTCATAGTCCGCTTTTTCTGCCGCGATCCGTTTCTCCGCCGCCGGCTCCCAGCGGTTTTCCAGCTCGAAACGCTTCTGTTTAAGCCTTAAGCGCTCCAGGCCATAGTTGATGGCGCCGATTTCTTTTTTCTCGATCCGCGTTATCTCCCTGAAGATCGCCTCGGCCGCCGCTATTCTCTCCTGCACGACGGGCAACGCCTGCTCGCCGGCAGCGATCGTGTTGCCGCCTGCTTTAACGGCAATCAGATAACCATAAAAATTGCCCCATTCCCGACGCTCCAGAACGATGATGTCGGCGGGGAAACGCTGGCGCTGGATATTGCGCTCCCGTATCCAGCGGAAGTCGGCGCCGGTCAGGTCACGGTTGCCGGTCTTGATCAGGTATTGCACCAGCGTGTCTTCATCTTCCGCCATGTCATAGCCGGCCGCTTTTGCCATGGCGGCGCCGGTGACACTGGTATCGGTGATCTGGCCGACCATGGTTTCGGGCTGCCCCCCCTGTTCCTGATAGACGAACTCGGCTACCTGGAACGGCCAGAAGTGCCCGCCCCCTTTGACAGTCACCAGGCCCAGCAAGCCGACGACAAAAATAAGGCAGATACTGACCGCTCCCGCATTGAGCCATATCCACGGCGACCCGCTTTTAAACCATTGCTTGATCATAACGAACTGTATTTTTCACGTAAGCGCTGGCGAATGATCTCGGCCAGCGTGTTAACAATAAAGGTGAACAGAAACAATACCAATGCCGCCAAAAACAGGACCCGGTAGTGTGTGCTGTTGACTTCCGCTTCCGGCATTTCGACGGCAATATTGGCCGATAACGTGCGCATGCCTTGAAAGACGCTTAAATCCATGACCGGCGTATTGCCCGTCGCCATCAAGACAATCATGGTCTCGCCGACGGCCCGTCCCAACCCGATCATGATCGCCGAAAATATGCCGGGACTGGCCGTCAACAGCACCACCCTGATCATGGTCTGCCAAGGCGTGGCGCCCAAGGCCAGGGAGCCGACCGTCAAATGTTTCGGGACGCTGAAAATGGCGTCCTCGGCAATCGAAAAAATCGTCGGGATCACGGCGAACCCCATTGCCACGCCGACCACCAGGGCATTGCGCTGGTCATAACCAATGCCCAGTTCGGCTTTAAGCCACTCGCGCAGACTGCCGTTGAACAATAACGCTTCCAGCGGTTCGCTGACCGCAAAAGCCAGCCAACCGCTTAATAAAATGACCGGTATCAGCAACGCCGCGTCCCAGCCTTCCGGTACTTGTTGCCGTATGGTTTCGGGCAGATTATGCCAGAACGCGGCAAACAGCATCACGGCCAGCGGCACCAGCATAAACAACGCAAACAGCCCCGCCAGGTGCGTCTCAATAAAAGGCGCCAGCCAAAGACCCGCCAGAAAGCCCAGAATAACGGTCGGCAACGCGCCCATCATTTCGATGCTCGGCTTGACGTAGCGGCGCATGGCCGGCGCCATGAAGTAGGCGGTATAAATAGCCCCCATCAATGCCAACGGCACGGCAAACAGCATCGAATAAAACGCCGCCTTCAGCGTGCCGAACACCAGCGGCACCAGGCTGTATTTAGGTTCAAAATCATTGCTTGCCGAAGAGGACTGCCAGATATAATTGGGCTTCTGATAGCTTTCGTACCAGACTTCCTGCCAAAACACCTGCATCGAAACTTCCGGATGCTCATTATCAACATGCCAGAAATGCACCGAGCCATCCCCGGATTGCACCAGAAAGGCATTGGCCTTCGGCGCCAACGTTGCCGCGACAGCCCCCGGCTCACCGATCGTTTCTTTAACCAGCTCTCGTTCGGCCGTTGAATGATAAATGCCGACCACGCTATCGGCGTCCAGCGTCATAAAACCTTTACGGCGCTGCTCGGCATGGATGCCAATAACGGGGCTGTTGGATACTTTAAATGATCTGATTTTTTGCAGCGCGGGACGATTTAATTCGTCCCTGACCTGGCTCCATTGCGATACCAGGCCGCTGGAATCGCCAATCAGCAAGGACAGATCACCATTTAAAAAGGCGAGGCTGGTAATTTTTTCGCCCACCGCCACGACATTCTGATGCTGTCGGATAACCGGATGGCTTTTATTGCTGATATCAAAGAAACTCAGGCGACCATCGCTGCTGACCAGGTATAGGTTACGCTGATCCTCATCGATAATCATATCGGTCAGATTATAGACCGGCATGTCCAACACGGCATCCGTGCGCTCCAGTCCGGCCTCCTCGTCGAATAAGGATTCCTGTTTCTCAAAGCTGACCAGGCGGATCTTATTGCCGGCCTTGGCTACAATTGTGGCTTCGTCATTGGCCTGCACGGCGATTTTTTCCACGGCGGCCCCGGTATCGTCCACCACTAACGGTGTCTCGCCCAATGGAAAGGCCAGTGAGGGCGTGATGACCCGCTCGCCATTCGGATAGGTCTGTTTATATTGCTGCTTTACGATGAGCGCCCGGCCGTCCGACAACCCGTAGACAACCACACCTTCGGCCGGATCGCCTTGGCCAAAACTGGTGACAGTCGTCCCTGCCGGTATCGGTACCGTCTCGGTTGACACCGTCTTGCCCGTTGCCGCTTCAAAAAACACGACCTGTCCGCTATCGGTAAATCGGGCGGCCACTTCATTCTGCTCTTCCATCGCCAGCAGCACGGTACTGCCCGGCATTTTCCCCGGCACCTCGTAGTGTGCGACGGATTCCGCTGTCGCCGGCATAAACAAGGGAAACACCGAATACAACAAGAAGAAAAAAATCAGTGCGATAGCGACAATGACGCCCAGTCCTCCCACTATGACGCCATAGCGGGCCAAATGGTCTTTTAGCAGTCGCCATTGAAAGTAATAGCCGCCGGCATGAATTTGGGTGCCCGCGGATTGAAAATTTAAATTGGTTTCAGACATGCCGACATTTTGTAAATTAGTAGGACAGTGATAAAAAACAAAAAAAGGCCGAGATTCGTATAGCAAATCTCAGCCACCTTTTGTCCGGATTAACCTCTGAGTACCGAGAGGAGGAGAAGCGAGCATTAATCCAGCTCAACATCCTTGTTTATGCATCCCTGCACAACAGTTAAAGCCCTTTCCACAACTTTTCCATAATCAGGGACCCTTATTGAATGACCGCCAGCGCTTTCTCAACGACTTTAGCAGGTAAAGGGATATAACCGTCTTTTATAACAGCCTGCTGGCCTTCTTTTGATAAAACCATTTTCATAAACTCATTTTCCAATGGCGCCAACGGCTGGTTGGGTTTTTTATTCACATAAACATACAGGTAGCGTGCTAAAGGATAAGTGCCTGACAGCGTATTTTCCGGAGTCGCATCAATAAAGGCCTTGCCGGCATCCTTCGCCAGCGGCACGGATCTCACGCCTGACGTGGTATAACCCATGCCGGAATAACCAATGCCATTCACCGATGTGGTCACCGCTTGAACCACCGAAGCGGAACCGGGCTGCTCATTGACGTTATCTTTAAAATCGCCTTTGCACAGCGCTTTTTCCTTGAAAAAACCGTAAGTACCGGAAACCGAGTTACGTCCGTATAACTGCAGGGGTTTGCCCTGCCATGAGCCATCCAGCCCCGCTTCGCCCCAGGTCGTGATGTCTTTTTCATAGCCGCATTTGCGGGTCGGCGAAAAGATCGCATCAACCTGGGCCAGTGTCAGCCCTTTAATCGGATTGTCTTTATTGACAAACACAGCCAGGGCATCGATCGCCACAGGCACCGCGGTTGGTTTGTATCCGAATTTGCTTTCAAAGGCATCAATCTCGTCATCCTTCATTTTACGGCTCATAGGTCCGATATTTGAGGTACCTTCGGTTAACGCCGGAGGCGCGGTGGAAGACCCCGCCGCCTGAATCTGAATGTTGACGTTCGGGTAATTGCGGTTAAATTCCTCGGCCCACAGGGTCATCAAATTTGCCAGCGTGTCGGAGCCGACGCTGGACAGATTACCTGAAATACCGCTGGCTTTTTGATACGCCGGAATATCCGCGTCAACCGTCTGCGCGGCCAACGCATGACTGCTGACTAACGAGACGGAAACCACCCCCATTGCTGTAACTAACCGCTTTATTCTAAATAATAATTTCATAACCAGCCTTTACTGAAGTAATTTAACTTGCAAGCATTATGCAAACAAAACATGACAAGAATATGACAATCCACATATTTTCTTGTCTATGCGATCAGCAGACGTCGGGCAAATCCCGCGCGTACGTAATCGACAACAGTTCCGCGCTGCCCGTGCGCAAGTGCTGCCAGTCGCAAGCTAGCGCGAGCCTCGCCAGGGCGGCCGTCGGCAGTAATTTATCCGCGTCTGGCACGGCCGCACGTCCTGCCAGATCAATCAGCAGCGCTTCCAATTCCGGATTATGGCCAACCAGCAGAACCCGCCGCGCCCTGGCCGGACATCCGGTAAGCGCGGCCTTCAGCCCCGCAAGGCCCTGCTCATACAAACGCTTATCCTGATGGATGGCCTGAACCGCCAAGCCGGCTTCGGCACAGACGATTTCCGCCGTCGCAACGGCTCTTAACGCCGGCGAACTTACGATGAAATCAGGCCTCAGTTGTTGCAGCTTCATCCAGGCACCCATCCGCCGGGCGGCGCGCTTCCCTCTTTTATTCAGCGGCCGATCGAAATCATCGGCATCGACATGCCAGTCCGATTTTGCATGCCTTAACAGCCATAATTCTCTGTTCATGCTTAACTTGACCTGTTTACGATTAAAAGAAAGCCTGTCATCAAATAGTAATACGGTATTGGTAAGCTTGATAGGCTTATGGCAGACGTTCCTGAGTTTATTACCCTTTTTACCCTATGTCCCTACAGTTTGACTTACCGATAAAACTAACGACGGAAAAGTTTATCGCTCAATTAAGCGATAAAGTCGCTTTGAAACAGGTCAGCCGTCAATATACTCTCAAGACCTATTTCGACAGCTTCGACTGGCGACTCCATGGCCATGGCATCACCTGCGAGCTTAATCAATCCCGGTCCTCGTCAAGGCTGGTGTTAAGACATCTTAAAACCGGCCAGATCATCGCCGAAGAGGAACTCGATAGCGTACCCGCTTTCAGCAAACAATTGAAACCGGGAAAAATACGCAGCGTGCTCGAACCGGTACTGGAGATGCGTGCCCTGCTGTCTGTCTGCAAACTGGATTATCAGTGTTACCGGTTCAACATCATCAATAAAAACGAGGAAACCATTCTGCGCCTCTTCCTTGAAGAACATGAACTGTACAATAGCCGTGTTTCATTGCAGTCGGTAGCGGGCCATGACCATGCCAGCGCGAAAATCAGCAAGTTTCTGACCTCCAAACTTAACCTGCGGCCTTCCGACCAAACGCTTCTGCTGGCTGCCCTCAAACTGCAAGGGATTAAACCTAAAGCCTACACCTCAAAGCTGACGATTCACCTGGACCCGGACATGCGCGCCGATATTGCCGGCAAATTCATCTACAGCCACCTGCTGAAAACCATCAAGGACAACGAGCAAGGCGTCATTGCCGATACAGACAGCGAATTTCTGCATGATTACCGCATCGCCGTGCGCAAAACCCGCTCCGGCCTCAGTCAGATCAAGGGCATACTGCCCGAGTCTGTCAGCGCCTATTATGCCGGCTTTTTTTGCTGGCTCGGGCAGGTTACAAGCCAGACCCGTGATTTGGACGTCTATCTGTTAAATTTTGAACACTATAAAGACAGCCTGCCGGCTACAATCCGGAATGACCTGGATCCTTTACATGAATTGCTCCAGGCCAAGCAGCAAAAAGCCCAAAAAGAACTGGCAGCCAAACTCAAATCCAAAAAGTACTTAAACACATTAGCCGAATGGGAACAGTACCTGAAAGAGCCGGTTGCCAAAAAGCCGCCACACCCTAATGCCAGGCGTCCCGTTAAAGAACTGGCCGACCTCAGGCTACGGAAAATTTACCACCGCATCCTGCAAAAAGGCGAAACCATTACCGACCAATCTCCGGCGCAAGCGCTGCATGAGCTGAGAAAAACCTGCAAGAAACTGCGCTATTTAATGGAGTTTTTTCAATCCCTTTATTCTGAAGACCGGATCAAGCCTTTCATTAAATCCCTGAAAGCACTCCAGAAAGCGCTAGGCGAATTTCAGGACTGCGAAGTGCAGGCCGATGCACTGAAACTGTTTCGCGAGGAAATGCTGGCCGCCTCTGTATCAGCCAATACCGCGCTGGCGATGGATCTTTTGATTGAGCATCTGAATGTACGTCAGCGCCAGGCCCGCCATGATTTCAGCGAGCAATTCACCGCTTTCAGACAGCCCAAGAACCGCGCGGCTTTTAAGTCGCTGTTTGACGCCAAGTCCTGAATCCGCGGCCATGCGGCAGGTCCGTCGCACCACTCTGACCGGTTAAGCCGCCAGTCAGGCCGGACACGTGTCCGGCCTGACTGCGTGCTATTCCGCGTCCCCTACCGGGGCGGCAAAGGCATCCGAAACCAGTTCCCGGACATTATCCCCGGTCAACGCGTTCAGGAAAGCTTCCAGCTCATCCATTTCCTGCGCCGTCAGATGCAACGGTTTGATCAAAGGATCGAGATTTTCATTGGCGATGCCGCCGCGATTATAAAATTCAATCACCTGCCGCAATGTCTGGAAAAAGCCGTTATGCATATACGGCGCGGTCAGGCTGACATTGCGCAACGACGGGGTTTTGTATTTCCAGCGATCGGCGGGATCCTGCGTGACTTCATAACGGCCGAGGTCGTTGGGCCTGGCTGCGGAAACCTCGTCGATCAACTGTGCCGCGACATCCAGGTAAACGCCCGGCGCCACCTGCACGCGCTGGCTGTCTTCGGTTTTGCCCATCGCGACGGCATAACCGATGCCGGTGTTATGCAAATCGTTATCGGTAAACAAGGCATGCTCCGAGGTGACGGCATGGCAGCTGGAACAATTGGCCTTACCGGTAAAGAGCTTGAACCCGCGCTGCGCCCTGGTATCGAGCGCCCGCCGGTCCTTGCCGTAATACCAGCGGTCGAAAGGCGAATTCGCCGAGTTCAGGGTTCGCTCATAACTGGCGATCGCCATGCCCAGGCTTTCCATATCCGGCCCCTTGCCAAAGATTTTTTGAAACAGATCGTTGTAATCGCCGGTGTTTTTGATTTTGTCGAGCACGTAGCCGATGGACGGATTGGCCATTTCATTATGCGCCAGCAGCGGCATCCAGACCTGTTGCTCCAGCGTGTTTTCGCGCCCGTCATGAAACAGCGTCCGCGCGTATGCACTGTTATAGATTGTCGGCGCATTACGCCTGACCGTTCGCCCTTCCACGCCGACGGCCGTGGCCATTTCATTGCTGGCAAAACCCTGCTCCGGAATATGGCACATAGCGCAGGAAAACGTGTTGTTGAGCGACAGGCGGCGGTCATAAAACAGTTTGCGGCCCAGATCGACCTTGTCCGCGGTCAACGGATTATTGTCCGGCACGGGCACGGCGGGCAGCCCCAAAGGCGGCTGCCGCACGGTCTTCATCAGGTCAGCCGGCCGGCCGGTGCGGTCGGTCAGGGCCATCGAATGGGTTTCATAATCACTGTGCTCGTAACGGCTTTTGTTGTCGCCGGCGGCATACAATGCGTCCGAATCGACCGGGACGGCCTGGATCTCGGGCTTTTTTTCCGCCAGCAGCACGGTCTTGATGTCATTGATCAGGGTGTCGGGCTGCAAAAACGAGACGCTGTAAATATTGCGCAGCTGTTTGTCCTTGTCGATCAGATAAACGCGCAGAAGATGCGAGAACGTGCCGGTAAAGCGGCCTTGATCGTCATACACTTTTTCGATGGTTTGCTTGTACTGGTCCAGTATCGGCTGCAACTGCCGCTCCGAGCGCGTGGTCAGAAACCGCCATTCGACGCCCTGTCCCTGGAACCCTTGGCCGTACTGCTTCATCATCGCCGGCGTATCGTGCTCGGGATTGAAACTTAAAGTCAACAGCCGTACCTGTCCGGCCAGCTCCGGCTCTTTTTTCAGGCGGTTTTTGATTTTGTGCAGGACCGCGGTCGCCAGCGGGCAACCGTTAACATCGCTGCAGGTGGCATAGATAAAGCTCAGCAGCACAGCCTTGTCGCCCATTAAACCGTGCAGTGTGGCATCGTTGCCTTCGGTGTCCAGCACGGCGCCGTCGGCGGCCAAACCCATCGCCGGCAACCGGTACGTGCCCGGTTCCGGCGGAGTAAATTCAAGGCGCTCATAGGATGGGGCGGGCGCCGGGACTTGAGCGCCGGAATCGGCATAGCCGGTGGCTATGAACAAACAGAGTAACAACAATAACTTGATGGGATAGGAACCGTTCATGAGTCACTTCCGGTCAGAAAACTGAAAAGGGCGGCCGGTCGGCCGCCCCCTGGTATTGATCACTGGCTTGATGCGGTTTTATAAAGCGAGTAGGCGCCGAACTTCATCTGATGGGCCCGGCCCAGTTTTTCCTTGATGAAATCGATTGCGAATTGTTCTTTCAGCTGTTTGCCGTCCCAGTGATAGGCTTTGAAGAACTGCTCGTTTTCAGCGCCTTTTTTGTCCCAGTTGGCCAACAGCGAGGACGTGTAATAAAGGCGTTTGCCGTCCCAGCTCGAGGATACCATGTTGACCTGAGAACCGATTTTCTGCTCATACACCTGTTTCGGCTTGAACGGATCGCTGATGTCGAACAAGCGGGTCTTGCCGTCCATGAAGGTATTGACCCAGAGCCTTTTGTCGTCGCTGGAAATGGAGATATCGACCGGCAACGGGATTTTCGACGGATCGCCGATGTCAGCGACTTCCTTGGCCTGCCATTCGCCGCCCTTGTCTTCGTAAACCAGCCAGATCTTCGAGGTCAGCGCGGTGGTGCTGAAGCAGTAATTGTGAGTCGGCTCCCAGGCACAGCGAATTTCCAGCGGCGCGCCCGGCACGTCGAAGACTTTTTTCGGCTGCCGCGCGTGCAGGTCCCATTGCACCATCGTGTTGCCGAAGCGTTTCATCGCTTCCTTGTCGCCGAGCATTTTGCCGAAATCCATCATGTAATTCGACCAGCCCGTAAACGATGACGTCAACATCAGATTGCGCCGAGGCAGCACGCGTACGTCATAGTTGTAGCCGTCGGCGTATTTGCCGGTTTTGATGGCGCCCTGCAGATTGCTGTCGGTCGGCAGCCAATAGGTCGCGACATAATCGCCTTCATTGGTGTATTCAACCAGCGCCGTGCGGCCGCCGTGGTCTTTATTATTGGAAAGGCCCGTGATGATCATGCGGCCCGGCAACGCATAGGTCGAATGCGGTCCCACCACGCCGCCGCTTTTGGCGACAAAATCGGTAATGGTCTTGACCAGTTTGGGCTTGGCCGGATCGCTGTGCACGTCAAAGACAAAAATCTTATTGGTATCGAGCGTGCCGGCCCATAAATAGCGGCGGTCGTCGGTAAAGTCGGAATGATGCGCCTCATTGCGGCCGCCCACGGAAACGCTGTGGATGACCTTGCCGTAAGTCTTCGACTTGGGATTGACATCGACGGTCACCATCTTGTCCTGCTCATCGCCCACGCCTTCCATACCTAAGGTCCAGACATAAACCACATCCTCCTGGCCGGTAATCTTGACCATGTAAGGCGATTGGCAGGTCTCGTCGGCCTGCGCGGCGGTGATGCCGGCCAAACCGAGCGTGGATGCGGTAAAGGCGCACGCCGTCATGAAGCGGTTCAGCCGCTGTTTGTTCGATTTCATAATTACTCCTATTCGTTTTCGGCCGTGGTTGGGTCGATCACGGTTTTAACCTGGGAAATCCGGTTGGCCGGGAATCCGCCTTTTTCGGCATGGGTTCTGAGCGTCGCTTCATCGGGCGCGATATAGACGCAATACACTTTATCGTCGGTCACATAGCTCTCAAGCCACTGTATCTGGGGGCCCATGTCACGCAAAATGCCGCACGATTTTTGCGAGATGCCTTGCAGTTCCTGGGGACTTAACGCGCCGGCACCGGGTATCTCCCGTTCGATAATGTATTTGGGCATACAACTTCTCCTATTGGATTAATAAATAGATGACTGGTCGTCTCTATTTTGGTGACAAAAAAAATCAGGCCTTGAAAAAATCCTCCAACAATTCCTGACAACATTGCTTCAGCGGCGCCGAAGACTTTTCTATCTTCATCCTTAACAAAGCGCCCTGCCAGGCATTGACCAGCAAATCGGCCATGTCGGCGGCCGATTTATCGGTTCTGACCGTGCCTTGCCGTTGCGCTTGTTCCAATCCTGTCTGTAATAAATCCCGGTACCGGCCGACGGCGCTTTGCAGCGAGGCCCGGCAGATTTCGCTGGTATCGCCGATCTCCCCCATCAGGTTGCCGAGCAGGCAGCCGCCCTTGAAGTCCGCTTGTTCCAGTTCGCTGATCAATTCAGCAAAATAGCGTCGCAACGCGGTCAAGGCGTCCATGTCCGGATTCCGCAGATGGCCGCTTAATTGCTCGATAAACGGGTTGATGTAGTGTTGGATGACGGCCGCGCCGAATGCTTCCTTGCTGCCGAAATAATTGTAGAAAGAGCCCTTGGGGATTTGCACGGCATCAAGGATTTCCTTCAGGCCGGTGCCATGGTAGCCTTGCTCCATCAACAGCGTGACGCCCTGACTGAGCAGATTTTCCCGATTGATCTGTTTTTGGGTGATTTTTGCCATGGCGAAAATAATACGACCGGTTGTCTTGACTTGTCAAACGGTATCTTTTCCCGGTCTCAGCGGAAAAGCGTGTGATATGCCTTATTCGAATTAGGTGATATGCCACAAAAAAAATCCGAACTCGCCAGAGTAATCGGCGCAAACCCTGATGATCAGCGGGTTTAAATCAGGCAAAACAGATATATCCAGCATTCTCCATGCCAAACAGAGCGGCATATTGTCGCGCGGCAATATGACACACGACAGCGCCGTATTAAGCCGCTAGACTTTGTCCCACTTTATATCTGTACTCAACAACAGAGTTATTAATCCTTACCTCACGCTAATGCGGGCAGCCGGGATCGCCCGCATTTCTTTTAAAAAAATGGAGGTTATTAATGAAACGTAGCGAACCCTCTCATGCGGCCAACCAGGTCAACTATCAGGAGCTGATCCGGCAAACCGCCATCCATGAAGCAGGCCATGCCGTGGCGATTTATCTGGGCAACCGGCAAAAATTGCTGCCGCCGGTGTTCTTTCAGATTGTCGTTAAAAAACTGGCCACTGATTCCCCCCGGTATTTATCAGCATTCCAGGCCTGTGGCACGGCCAAGGTGGAAGGCGGCCGCCTGATACATACCTTGCCTTCAACAATTGAAGAGGCGACACATGATTTTTCCCCGGAGCAAAAACAAGCCTATCAACAGGCTTTTGAAGCCGATATTGTCAATCTGCTCGTAGGGCCGCTGGCTGAAGCCCGATACATCGCCTGGCGCGATGATGAAGTGATTAATGCCCGTTTAGTTAACCTGAATGCGCTGCGCTATTACGGCGGCACTTCGGACCTGGATCTGGCCGGCGAGTATCTTGAATGCTTTATCGCGGACCGGGAACAGCGCGAAAACAAAATCGGCGGACTTTTCATGGAGGCTTTCGCCTTTATCAACGATGCCTCGAACTGGCGGGCTATCACTGTTCTGGCGGATTATATTCTGGCCAGCCCGAAAACGATCATCGAGTGCGAAGAAGTCATGGCGTTGCTGGACGGTTATTTTATCTGAGCCAGTTGAGGTTCACTGCCTGGATTAGCACTAGGCATAATGCCGTGCGCCGAACAATGCCGTACCGATCCTGACGATCGTAGCCCCTTCCGCAATCGCGGCCTCCAGATCGCCGGTCATGCCGAATGAAAACGTATCCAACTCCGGCCTGTTAAGTGCCGCCACAGCCTGATAAAGCGCCTTGTAAGGCTCGCGCTGCCGCTCGAAATCCTCCTCGGGCGCGGGAATGGCCATGACCCCGCGCAGCCTCAAACGCGGCAATCGCGCGACCTGCCCGCACATCTCCGGCAGTTCGGCCAGGGTGATGCCGGACTTGCTGGCCTCACCGCTGATATTCACCTGCAGACAGATATTGAGCGGCGGCAGCTGCGCCGGACGCTGTTCGTTTAATCGTTGCGCGATTTTCAACTTATCGACACTGTGAACCCAATCGAAATGCGCGGCGATAGGCTTGGTTTTATTGGACTGGATGGGGCCGATGAAATGCCAGGTAATGTCAAAAGCCCCCAGTTCCTGTTGTTTCCTCAACGCTTCCTGCAGATAACTTTCGCCGAAATGACGCTGCCCGGCTTGATAAGCGGCGGCAATGTCATCCGCCGGCTTGGTTTTACTGACCGCCAGCAATAAAACCGATCCTGGTCTGCGGTGATGGGTCTGCTCGGCCTGGCTGATCCGTGTCTGTATCTGTTTGAGTCGCTCGGCAATCATGATCCGTGGTATTTAAAAATGCTTTACGGGTTATTAAACAACACGGCTTTAAAAAAGCAAAGACTTGAACTATGGTATAGAGATGATTTTTATTTAAACGCCTCAAGAGGACATTATGGATATTGCCGAGTTATTGGCCTTTTCAGTTAAAAACAATGCATCGGATTTACATCTGTCGGCCGGACTGCCGCCCATGATACGGGTCGATGGCGATATCCGCCGCATCAACATTCCGGCCCTGGAGCATAAAGAGGTTCATGCGCTGATTTATGACATCATGAACGACAAGCAGCGCCGTGATTATGAAGAATTCCTGGAAACCGATTTCTCTTTTGACCTGCCCGGCATTGCCCGGTTTCGTGTCAACGCGTTCAATCAGGAACGCGGCGCGGCCGGCGTGTTCAGAACCATTCCGTCCAAGGTCTTGAGCCTGGAGGACTTGAAGGCACCCAAGTTCTTTGAGGAAGTGACGCGCAAACCGCGCGGCCTGGTTTTGGTGACGGGGCCTACCGGCTCGGGCAAATCGACGACGCTGGCGGCCATGATCAATCATATCAACTGTAATGACTATGCCCATATCCTGACCGTTGAAGACCCGATCGAATTCGTGCACGAAAGTCAGAAATGCCTGATCAACCAGCGTGAGGTGCACCGCGATACCCACGGCTTCAACGAGGCATTGCGCTCGGCCTTGCGTGAAGATCCCGATATTATTCTGGTCGGGGAGATGCGGGACCTGGAAACGATCCGGCTGGCGCTGACCGCGGCCGAAACCGGTCACCTGGTATTCGGCACCCTGCACACTACCTCGGCCGCCAAAACCATCGACAGGATTATCGACGTGTTCCCGGCCGCCGAGAAAGACATGATCCGCTCGATGCTGTCCGAATCGCTGCAGGCGGTTATCTCGCAAACCCTGCTCAAGAAAATCGGCGGCGGCCGTGTTGCCGCGCATGAAATCATGGTCGGCACGCCCGCGATCCGAAACCTGATCCGTGAAGCCAAGGTCGCGCAAATGTATTCGGCCATACAGACGGGCCGGAAAGACGGCATGCAGACGCTTGACCAGAACCTGAAAGAGATGGTCGATAAAGGCTTGATCGCGGCCAAGACCGCGATGGTGAAAGCCGTCAATAAAGATATGTTCCGCTAAGAGGTCAGCATGGATTTTAAAGCCTTACTTGCACTGATGGTGCAGAAAAAAGCATCCGATTTGTTTATCACGGCAGGCCGCGCGCCGACCATGAAAGTCGACGGCTCGCTGGTGGAAGTGTCCAAATCGCCATTGACGGAAGAGCTGGCAATGAAAATCGTGCTCAGCATCATGAATCAGAAACAAAGGGATGAGTTTGAAAATACCAAGGAATGCCAGTTTGCCATCAGCGTGCCGGGACTGGCCCGGTTCAGGGTCAGCGCCTTCACCCAGCGCGATGCGGCCGGCATGGTGCTGCGGCGCATCGAGAATGAAATCCCGGACGCCGATAGCCTGCACTTGCCGCCCGTATTGAAAGACCTGATCATGGAAAAACGCGGCCTGGTGATTTTCGTCGGCGCGACCGGCACCGGCAAATCCACCTCGCTGGCGGCCTTGATCAAATACCGCAACCAAAACAGCAGCGGCCACATCATCACCATCGAAGACCCGATGGAGTTCGAGCATCCGCACCTGGGTTGCATCGTCACGCAACGCGAAGTCGGCGTCGATACCGAATCGTATGAAGTGGCGCTGAAAAACACCCTGCGCCAAGCGCCCGATGTCATCCTGATCGGCGAGATCAGAACGCGCGAAACCATGCAGAATGCGATCACCTTCGCCGAAACCGGGCATTTATGCCTGTCGACGCTGCACGCCAACAACGCCAACCAGGCGCTTGACCGGATTCTGCATTTCTTTCCTGAAGAGATGCACGACCAGCTGTTCATGGACTTGTCGCTGAACCTGCGCGGCATTGTGGCCCAGCAATTGATCAAGCTCGCGGACGGCAAGGGCCGCTATCCGGCCGTCGAGGTCCTGATCAACACGCCGCTGGCCAAGGATTACATCCGCAAAGGCGAGATCAACAAGCTCAAGGAGCTGATGAAAAGCTCGCGCGAGCAAGGCATGCAGACCTTTGACCAGGCCCTGTATGACCTGTATGTCGCCGGCAAGATCAGCTATGAAGACGCGCTCAACTCGGCCGACTCCAGAAACGAAGTCCGCCTGATGATCAAGCTGGGCGCGGATAATGCCGGCACTTTCGACAGCGACGGCATGGTATTGACAGAAACCGACGATGACAAGGGCACCGTTTTTTAAGCCGGTGTTTTTTTGCCAGGGAACGGCCCGACCGTTCCCTGGCGTATTTTCAGCGCTTTCCGCCTGCTTTCTGAATCGTCTCGTAAGCCTTTCTGATCCGCTGGGTTTTTTCCTTGGCGAGGGTCATCATTGCTTCCGGCAGTCCCTTGGCCACCAGTTTGTCCGGATGATGCTGGCTGATCAGGCGCCGATAGGCTCTTTTCACTTCGGCATCGCTGGCCGCGGGCGTCAGGCCCAGCACTTCATAAGCATCCTGCAGGCTGGAATGCCGCCTGGTCTTTTGATACTGCCGGCCCTGGCCGAAAAACCGGTATTGAGCCCGCAACTGGATTTTCAGCCGCTCATAGTCAAAACGCGAAACCCGCAGCTGCCCGCAGATATGCAGAAGCACCCGCTCTTCGCTGTCATTGAGCCGGCCATCCGCAAAAGCCGCCTGCAACTGGATTTCGACAAACATGCGTATCAGGTCGATGCGCCAATGGCATTCCCGGCGAAACTGCGCCAGCACCTCATCAAGCGGGAAATCGGCCTGTTTGCCCTGCCTGAACAGATTGATCGCAGTCGTGCGCATGGCGCCTGAAATCGCCATTTGATCCATGATCCGATTGGCCAGAGCGATTTCTTCCGGCGTGACGCGTCCGTCCGCCTTGGCGATATGCCCCATGACCGAAAAAGTCGCGGTAAAAAACGCCATCTGCGCGCGTTGCTGCTCACCGGGGCTGAATGAACCGTTGCCCTCGATACCGGCCGCAATGCCTTCGTCAAACTGATGACCGACGGAAGCCCCGAGGATCGCCCCTAGGGGCCCGCCGAACAGGAATCCGAACGCACCGCCCAGAAATTTGCCTAACCAGCTCATTGATATCAATCCTGCATAATAGAAAACAGTGATAAAATTATCACATTTCTATTTTGAACGTTTAGCGAGGTCTTATGAATGCTCCGGCAGCTCTTTACGAATCATCACTGTCTTCTTTAAGACTACGCGCGCGCGGCAAGGTCCGCGATATTTACGACATTGATGACAAGCACATGCTGATCGTGACGACAGACCGGCTGTCCGCATTCGATGTGATCCTGCCCGACCCGATTCCCGGCAAGGGCCGCGTTTTAACGCGCGTTTCCAATTTCTGGTTTGCAAAACTCAGCCATATCCTGCCGAATCATCTGGCCGACATCCCGCTGGAACAGATCATTTCCGACCCGGCCGAGCGGGCACAAGTCGAGGGCCGCGCGGTGGTCGTCAAAAAAATGCGGCCGCTGCCGGTCGAAGCCATCGTGCGCGGCTACCTGATCGGCTCCGGCTGGAAGGATTACCAGAAAACGGGCGCGATCTGCGGCATTAAGCTGCCGGAAGGCTTGCAGCAGGCCCAGCAACTGCCGGAAGCCATTTACACACCGTCGACCAAAGCCGGCGTCCATGAGCACGACGAGAACATCGCCTTTGAAAAAACCGTGGAGCTGATGGGCCAGGACCTGGCCGAGCAGGTGCGCGACGCCAGCCTGCGCCTGTACACGGAAGCGGCCGCCTACGCCAAGGAACGCGGCATCATTATCGCCGACACCAAATTCGAGTTCGGCCTCGACGATAACGGCGTCCTGCACTTGATCGATGAAGCCCTGACGCCGGATTCATCGCGCTTCTGGCCGGCCGATGAATATCAGGTCGGCATCAGCCCGCCCAGCTTCGACAAGCAATACGTGCGCGATTACCTGGAGACGCTGGACTGGGACAAAACCGCGCCCGGCCCGTCCCTGCCCGCCGAAGTGGCCGAATTCTGCGCGGCCAAATACCGCGAAGCGGAAGCCCGGCTGACGCAAGGCTAGGCATCACAAAAACTAGCCGGACGGGGCATGCTGTTCCGCCCGAAACGTTCAACTTTGGTTAATGCAATCGCTTAGCCAGGATACCGTAGAATTGTTAGGAACGCGCATAACATAACTTCCTCAAATGCGCGGATGAATTTCCGGCATAGGTGCGGATTTATTTATGCCCTATGGGTACTTGTGAATTCGCACCTACAATTCTCTGATTTATTCCATGCCCATTACTTAGGAAGCATTCCACTTGAGAAATATAAACTTCGTGTTCTCTGTGTTCTTCGTGGTTAATTGATCCAAGTGAATGCTTATGCAATCAATCGGATTGTCACAACTTACAGTAGCCCGTGCTCGGCAAACGAATAGGGCTGCCCGTCTCCAATAATGAAATGATCCAGCACGCGGATATCGAACAGCGCTAACGCCTGCTTGAGTTTTTCGGTAATCAGCCTGTCGGCCTGGCTGGGTTCGGAAATGCCCGAGGGATGGTTGTGGGCGAAGATGACCGCCGCGGCATTATGGCGCAAAGCCTGCCTGGCCACTTCCCGGGGATAAACGCTGGCGCTGTCTATGGTGCCCCTGAACAATTCGTCCAGCTGTATGACCCGGTGCTGGTTATCCAGGAACAGGCAGGCGAACACTTCATAGCTGTAACCGCGCAACTGCGCGCTCAGATAGGCTCGGGTGATGTCCGGGCTGGTCAGCGCATTGCCGCGCCGCAGGATTTCCTTAAAATGCCGCCGGGCCATCTCCAGCACCGCCTGAAGCTGTGCGTATTTTGCGCTGCCCAGGCCGTTGGCCTGGCAAAAGCGCGCTAAATCAGCATCCAGCAGCGCTTGCAATGAGCCGAAATCGGTCAATAACTCGCGAGCCAGGTCGACGGCCGATTTCCCGGGCGTGCCGGTGCGCAAAAAGATGGCCAGCAGTTCCGCATCGGTTAACGCCGTCGAGCCGCGCTGCAGCAACTTTTCCCGGGGCCGCTCTTCGGCGGGCCAATCCTTGATAGCCATAGTATCTCCTTCTGCTGATGAGAATTTAAGCATAGAAGAATTTTTCCAGACTTGCCATAATAACGCGTCCAATAATTTTTCAGGTATTCCCCATTAACATGCATATTTTATTGGCTGTCAGCGGCGGTATCGCCGCTTATAAGTCAGCCGAACTGGTCAGGCTGCTGCGTAAAGAAGGCGCCGCTGTCCGGGTCGTCATGACACGGTCCGCCCTGCAGTTTGTCAGCCCATTGACGTTTCAGGCGCTGTCCGGCAACCCGGTGCATACCGAACTGCTCGATGCCGACGCCGAAAATGCCATGGGCCATATCAGTCTGGCGCGCTGGGCCGACAGGATCATTATCGCTCCGGCAACCGCGGATACCATCGCCAAGCTGAGCCATGGCCTGGCCGACGACTTGCTGACCACGATCTACCTGGCCGCCACCTGTCCCGTGTATGTCGCGCCGGCCATGAACCAGGCCATGTGGCACAAGCCCGTGACCCAGGAAAACATCAACCGGCTCATCGCGCATGGTGTAACGACGATAGGCCCAGGCCAGGGCGATCAGGCCTGCGGCGAAACCGGTTATGGCCGCATGTCCGAACCGGCTGAAATCTGCGAGCGTTTACTGGGCAGACCTTCAGAACAGTGTCTGCGCAACAGGAAAGTCTTGATCAGCGCCGGCCCCACGCGCGAGCCGCTCGACCCCGTGCGCTACATCACCAACCGCAGTTCCGGCAAAATGGGCTACGCGCTGGCCCGCGCGGCGCTCAAGGCCGGCGCCCGGGTGACGCTGGTCAGCGGCCCCGTGGCACTGGCGCCGCCTGTCAATGCCGACGTGATCAACGTGGAAACGGCGGCGCAAATGCACGAGGCCGTCCTTTCCAGAGCCGAAGCGCATGATATTTACATCGGTGCGGCGGCCGTGGCCGATTACACGCCGGCAGAGGTACAGCCTGAAAAGATCAAGAAACAGGATGAGCAGGTCACGATATTGCTGCAGAAAACCCGCGACATTCTGGCTGAAGTCGCGCAACTGCCTAACCGCCCATTCACGGTCGGGTTCGCCGCCGAAACCCATGACCTTGAGACCTATGCGCTAGGCAAGCTTACCGGCAAAAATCTCGACCTGATCGCCGCCAACTGGGTGGGCCGGGACCAGGGCGGTTTTGACAGCGAACAGAACGCCCTGCGGGTTTTCTGGCCAACGGGGCGGCAAACCCTGGCCATGACCGACAAAAGTCATCTGGCGGAACAATTGATCAGCTTAATCGCGAAGAGATGTGATGAAAAAAATACAGCTTAAAATTCTGGATAACCGACTCGGCAAGGAAATCCCCTTGCCGGAATACGCGACTGCGGGCTCGGCCGGCCTGGATTTGCGCGCCTGCCTGGACGGGCCGGTCGAATTGAAACCCGGCGACACCGTATTGATTCCGACCGGACTGGCTATCCATATCGACGACCATCAGCTGGCGGCGGTTTTATTGCCAAGATCGGGTCTGGGACATAAACACGGCATTGTTCTGGGCAATCTGGTCGGCCTGATCGATTCCGACTACCAGGGCCAGGTTTTCGTATCATGCTGGAATCGCGGCGACACGACCTTCACCATCAGCATCGGCGAGCGCATCGCGCAAATGGTGTTTGTGCCGGTTGCCCAGGTGGCGTTCGAACAGGTAGCGGAGTTTGACGAAAGCAGCCGGGGCGCCGGCGGGTTTGGCCATACGGGCCGTCATTAATACGTTGTTAAAGAGAGACAATAAAAATGGAACGTATCTTCCTGTGGCTGTCGGCAGTAGCCGTTTTAATGATTCTGGGCGCCGGTGTCGGCGTCTATTGGATGTCCGCATCGGAGATCGCGCAGGCAAAACAGGACTCAGCGGCCGCTACCGCGCAAGGCGTCGCTTTAGCGCTATCCGAACAGATAGCGATGCGGCAAAAAGTACTCGATAAATTAGCCCAGGACCCGGAAGTGCTGGCCGCCGTTTCCAGCGCCGATCCGGTTCAGTTGAACGCGGTGGCCTTGAAATTGGAAAAACAGGTTGCCGACGTCCTGAAAATCAGGCTGTTATTACCCGACACCAACGAACTGGACGAAAAAAGCGTGCCGCGCATGGGTTATGCCGATCTGGATATGGTGCATGAAACCTTCGCTAAAAATCAGCCGGCGGCCATACAGGGCGATCAGGGGCCTGATCGGCACCTGGCCATGACCAGCCAGATCATGCACAATGACCAGGTGATTGGCGTTATGCTTGCCAGCCTGAGCCATGAGTTTATCAGTGAAAGCCTGCAGGCCGCGCGGATCAAAGACGGCTACCTGGAGTTGCGGCAGGCTGCACTGGTCCTGGGCGCTTCCGGCGACCAAACCGAGGGCCAACTCGATGCCAATAAAAAGATCAACGTCGCGGGTACGGACTGGCAACTTCATTACGGGTACACACTCGGCACCGATATCGAAAAACTGTCGATGATTGCCGGCCTTATCTTTATTCTCGGGCTCTTTGCCGCCCTGGCGTTTTTTGTCGGCTATCGGAAACTTTCGGAATTGCTGGGACAGGATGTCAGCATTGTGCTGAAAGCCTTCAAGGATATGATCACGCATAAGTCTCCCGGCAACTATCCGGTCCAGTTAAATGAAATGCATGGCGTTATTTCAACCCTCGCGCAATACAAACGGGTTATGGACGGTCTTGACGATCAAGGCCTCACCATCAATTATGATGAAGCTTTCAAACCGGATGATATTTTTGATGATTCCATGGATTTTGGCTTGCTTGAATCGGTCATTGAAGAAGACCCGCTTGCCAAACATTCTGTCCCGGCAACTGCCATAACAACAAAAACCATCGAGAAAACCATGTCTAAACCAGTTGAAAAGCCCGACACCCTGGCCGCTATTTTCCGCGCTTATGACATCCGCGGCATAGTCGGTAAGACGCTGACCAAGGAAGTCGTTTATGACATTGGCCGCGCCCTGGGAACAGAAGCCCGGAAACACGGATGCGGAACGATTGTGGTAGGGCGGGACGGCCGGACCTCAAGTCCTTATCTGGCCGAGGCCTTGGCCGACGGCATCATGGCGACCGGTCAAAATGTGCTGGATATCGGCATGGTTCCGACCCCCGTGCTTTATTTTGTGGCCCGCCATACCGAAGGCCAGTGCGGCGTCATGATAACCGGCAGCCATAACCCGGCCAATTATAACGGCCTGAAAATGGTCATTAATGGCGAAACGCTGGCCGGCGACAGAATTCAGCAGCTTAAACAGTGCATTATCGACCAGGCTTACGCCAAAGGCGACGGCAGCCTGGAACGAAACACCCAACTCGCCAATGAATACATTGGCGCGATTGCCGAGGACATCCACATCGGCAGGCCGATGCGGGTGGTGCTGGACTGTGGCAACGGCGTCGCCGGCGAATTAGGTCCCGTACTGCTACGAACCATCGGTTGCGAAGTCATCGAATTGTTCTGCGATGTCGACGGCACCTTCCCTAATCATCACCCGGACCCCAGCAAGCCCGACAATCTGGCCGACCTGATCTCGTCAGTCAAGCATTACCAGGCGGACCTGGGCATCGCCTTCGACGGCGACGGCGACCGCCTGGGCGTGGTCGATTCAAACGGCAAAATCATCTGGCCGGACCGGCAGATGATGTTGTTCGCCAAGGACGTGCTGGCCTCGAAACCGGGCGCTGAAATTATTTATGATGTCAAATGTTCGCGGCATCTGGCCACACAGATTGTCAAACATGGGGGCCGGCCGGTGATGTGGAAAACCGGCCATTCGTTCATGAAGGCGAAACTGAAAGAAACCGGCGCCAAGCTGGCCGGCGAGATGAGCGGCCATATCTTCTTCAATGACCGTTGGTTCGGTTTTGATGACGCCCTGTACTCGGCCGCGCGCCTGATCGAAATACTGTCGGCCGATACGCGCACCAGCGCCGCCGTGTTCGCCGATTTTCCGGACAGTATCAATACCCCGGAACTGAATATCGAGCTGGCGGAAGGCGAAAACTTCCAGTTCATCGACCGCCTGTTTTCGTCGGCCAATTTTACCGGCGGCAAAGTCACCAATATTGACGGCATGCGCGTGGATTTCGCCAACGGCTGGGGACTGGTGCGCGCCTCCAATACGACGCCGTCTCTGGTTATCCGTTTCGAGGCCGATACCAAAGCTGCCCTGAACGATATTCAGGCACAATTCCGGCAGATCATGCAGACTATCAAACCGGATATTGCGCTTCCTTTTTAATTGATAGCGCACATGAAAAACACGGACGACCGCACTGACCGAAATTCCCCGTCCTTGCTCAAACGGAGCGGGGGACTTGCGCCTAACGCTTCGGCAATGTTCGAGCCAAGCATCCGCATTTAACCGATGCCGGATGCTTCGAATCAGGTCCTGTCCTATGTCATGAACACGAAAAGGCTTCGCCGCCTGCGCGGAAAAAATTTCCTACCATGCCGCAACAGCAACTTTAATACTGGAAAATCAAAAACATGCAGAAAAAAACAGCTCACCAAATAGCGGATGTCCTGATCGAGGCCCTGCCTTATATCCAGCGCTTCAAGGACAAAACCGTCGTGGTCAAATTCGGCGGCAACGCCATGGTCGATGAAGCGCTGAAACACAGCTTTGCACGCGATATCGTGCTGATGAAACTGGTCGGCATCAATCCCATCGTCGTGCATGGCGGCGGTCCGCAAATCGGCCAGCTGCTGGACAGGCTTGGTAAAACTTCGGACTTTATCGACGGCATGCGCGTCACCGACAGCGAGACCATGGATGTCGTGGAGATGGTGCTGGGCGGACTGGTCAACAAGGAGATCGTCAACCTGATCAACATGCACGGCGGCAAGGCGGTCGGCCTGACCGGCAAGGACGGCAATTTTATCCATGCCAAAAAAATCACCCTGAAAAAATCGGCCCCTGAAGCCCACGCGCCGGAAATCATTGATCTCGGCCATGTCGGTGAAGTCAGCAGCATCGATCCGGCCGTCGTCGACATGCTCGGCCACAGTAACTTCATTCCGGTCATTGCACCGATCGGTGTCGGCGAGGACGGGCATTCCTATAACATCAATGCCGATCTGGTCGCGGGGAAAGTCGCTGAGGTCCTGAAAGCCGAGAAACTGATCCTGTTGACCAATACGGCCGGCATTCTCGACAAACAGGGCAAGTTGCTGACCGGCCTGTCGATAAAAGCCATAGACGAGCTGATTGCCGACGGCACTATTTCCGGCGGCATGATACCGAAAACCCGCTGCGCGACCGATGCCCTGGCAGGCGGCGTGACCAGCGTGCATATCATTGACGGACGCGTCGATCACGCCGTGCTGCTGGAACTGTTTACCGATCAGGGCGTCGGCACTTTATTGATCAGTCGCTAGCCAACGCGGATTCGATATAAGGTCTGAATGCGGACCTTATATCGCGCACTTTCTGGCTGGCGCACAGTTCCGCGCCCAGCAGCGATTCACGGCAGCGGATATCCAGAAAAAGCTGTTGCTTGCCCTTGCCGCCGTCTATTCTTGTAATGGATAGGCTCAAGTCATTGTCCTGGACAGGCGGCCGGCTCATAATCAGTTTATCGGTATCAACATCGGTGCCGGTTGAAGCATGCTTATTGATAAAGTCATGGGCAATTGCCCATGCTTTCGCGCATTGCGCCTCGCTGCCGCAGCGGAACAGGCCCAGTTCCGACGCTTTATCCTGGGCTGTGTTGGCGTTCGCCGCCGACGCGCCTGCGTCCGATTGCGTCAGCAACTTGTAGCGTTCAACATCGGCGGCGGCTGCCGCTTTAGCCTGTTGAATTTTTTCGGACTGCTTGTCTATTTCCGTCTGCGTGAGCCGAATTTGCGCCTGGGTGGACTGAATGCCGTCCAGCAGGCGTTGAGGGAGCTTTTTGCCATCGCGTTCATGCGCCGCAGCTTGCTTTTGCTGCGCTTTCAACTGGTTTTCAAGCCGCTTCAGATTGCTCTCTATGACGCTTTTCTGGATCTCCAGGTTTTTCAGGCTATTTTCCTGGGCCGCTTGCATGTCCTCCAGATTCCGGAAAGTGCTGAGTAAAACCTTATCGTGCGATTCCTGCGCGGCGATAATTTTTTCCTGGGCTTTTCTGAGCGCCTGCAATTGCCGCTCCTGAGCCTCTTGCTCTTTTGCTTGCGTGACTTCAAGCACCCTGCCCTTTTGATTGAGCGACTCGCGGCGGTAGCCGATATGTTCCGGCGGCACCTGATCGGAAAAATAGATATTGCCGTGCTCATCCACCCACTTATACATATTTTTTGCCGATACGGTGTGAGTGCCGAATAGACAAATCAAACCGACTACATAAAGGCTTGCAGTAAAAACGCGCATTGACATGGCTTGAATCGACGATTTTTTACGGTTTTGAAACATAGGGTAAAAATAGCAGATATCAACAGCTTTGCCCGGGCAAATCCTTAGCTTACCGTGAAATCAAACCGCAGAGGTTCGGGCAAGTCAGGCAACTTGCGCGGTGCGGTAATGGCGACGCGCTTTTCCCGGCCTGATTCACCCGCTATCAGCGTACAGGCGGATTTACTGACACCGAATTCGCCGGCTATGAATTTAAGCAAGTGCTGATTGGCCCTGCCGTCAATCGGCGGGGCCTTGATCCTCAGCTTTAGCCGGTCGCCATGCAGCCCCGCCCATTCGTCCTTGCTGGCTTTGGGCTGGACATGGAGGCTCAGGGTCAAAACCCCCTGCTGGTAGATGTACCAGTTCATCCGATCAAGCCGGCCAATTGCTGCAATGGCGGCAGAATAAGCATTTTCGCCAGTTGCAGCAATAGCAGCGCGGCCAGCGGCGATAAATCGATACCGCCCAGATCGGGAATGAAGCGGCGGCAGATGTCGAGCAACGGCTCGGTCAGGCTGTACAGGATGGAAGAAGCCGCGTTAAAAGTCCCGGGGTTCAGCCAGCTGAGCAGGGCTCTTGCGAAGACCGCGAAGATGAAGATATTGATCAGCAACGAAACCAGCTGCGTGATCGACAATATTGCCAGCGCGCCAATACCGATCGACACGCCTTTCAGCATCAATATGGAGAAATCGGCCAGCATCTGCAGGGCCAGTACCAGCACCAGCGAAGAGGTGTCGATTTTGCCGACAGGCGGCACGAAACGGCGCAGTATCCTTAACGGCGGATGCGTGACCTTGACCAGAAATTGCGAGATCGGGTTGTAGAACTCGGCGCCGCACCATTGCAGCAGGAAGCGCAGCATGACCGCCAGGATGTACAGGGAAAACAGTGTGTCGATTATAAAAATAACCGGGTTGGTCATATAAGTGGAGTCCATCAACTATTCTCCGTTGGTTTAGACATTTCGATAGAGCGGTCCCGCGCGGCATGCATGGCTTTCGAAACCAGTTCGGCGAATCCGCCCTGCTCAAACGTTTCTATGGCCTGCTGCGTGGTGCCGCCGGGCGATGTCACGCGTTTGCGCAACTGTTCCGGCGACTCGGACGATTCCAGGGCTATTTTGGCGGCGCCCAATGCCGTTTGTTGAACCAGCAGGCGCGCGGTGTGTTCATCCAGCCCCAATTCCAGGGCGGCTTTTTCCATCGCCTCCATGAGCAGGAAATAATAGGCGGGTCCGCTGCCTGAAACCGCGGTAACGGCATTGAGTTCGCTTTCATCCTCAACCCAAAGGGAAATGCCGACCGAACGCATAATGTTTTCGGCCAGGTCGCGCTGCGCGGCGGTAACGTTGCGATTGGCATGCAGGCCCGTGGCGCCGGTCAACACCAGGGACGGCGTATTAGGCATGCAGCGGACGATGGCGATATCTGAACCCAGCCATGAGCTGAGGCTTTCCTGAGTGATACCGGCCGCAATGGAGACAACCAGCGGCTTTTTTTGCTGGATCAGGTCGGCCACGCTTTCGGCCACCTGGCGCAGCACCTGAGGCTTGACCGCCAGCACTACGACTTCCGCTTCCTGAATGACGGCCTCGTTGCCAGGCGCGATATTGACATGCAGATTGGCCGCCAGAGACGCCAGCATGTCCTTGTTGATATCCGATACCCAAAGCTGCTGTGGGGAATGGCCGCTGGCGATCAGTCCGCTCATCAGACTCGATGCCATATTGCCGCCGCCGATAAAACCTATTTTTTGTGTTTTCATATATACAGTCTATTTGGTTAGGGTTAAAAGTATTTTAACCTATATAGGGACTGTGCAATCAATCACAAGTCTTTTAAGATATGCCCTGCCGTGCTGACTTAAGCGCTCGCCAAATCACAGAGCCCATGATTGAAACCATTTATATCGAAGAAAACATCCGCAAGCACGCCCGCGTTATCGACATTACCGCCCGTTTCCCGCACGCCCGGATCATCACCTGTGAGCGCTACGCCCAGGTGTTCAACCCCAAGGCCCAGAACTTCCGGCTGCAAAAACAGCAACCGGCCCTGATACTGGCCGAGAAATACAAAAACTTCGTGCTCGAGGCACCCGCCGGCTATGGCATCGGCGCGAGCAGGAATTATTATTTTTCGCACATGCTGAATTGTTTGTATGATTGCCGCTACTGTTTTCTGCAAGGCATGTATCAATCGGCCAATTACGTGCTGTTTGTCAATTACGAGGATTTCCAGCAGGAAATCAGGCAGTTGTGCAACGCCACCCCGGCCGAACCCACACATTTTTTCTCGGGCTATGATTGCGACAGCCTGGCGTTGGAGCCGGTCACGCATTTTGCCGGGCAGTTTCTGCCGGTGTTCGAGACCCTTCCGAATGCCTGGCTGGAACTGAGAACCAAAAGCACGCAGATCAGAAGCCTGCTGGCGCGCGAGCCGATACCGCGCTGTATCGTCGCCTTTAGCCTGTCGCCCGATGCGGTAGCAGCCAAAGTCGAGGCCAGGGCGCCATCGGTACAACGCCGCCTTGAGGCGCTGGTTAAATTGCAGGAGCAGGGCTGGCAGGTAGGCCTGCGTTTCGACCCGCTGATTTATCAGACCGGCTACCGGCAGCAGTACCGGCAATTGTTCGAACAGGTGTTTGCCCGCATTGATTTAAACCGTCTGCATTCGGTCAGTCTGGGCGTCTTCAGATTGCCGGAGAGCTATTTTAAAAAACTGCACAAACTGTATCCCGAGGAAAAACTGTTCTCGGGCCCGATGGTCAGTCAGAAAGGCATGATCTCCTACCGCCAGGAACTGGAACAGGAAATGATGCAATACTGTACGGAACAATTATTAGCCTTTATGCCTCAAAACAAATTTTTCCCATGCACGCTATAAAACGCACCGTGCTGGTTACGGGCGCCAGTTCGGGCATAGGCCGTGCCATCGCCAGAAACCTGCTGGATCAAGGCCATCATGTGATCGGCCTGTCGCGCGACCGCACGCGCTTCAGCCGCCCCATGGCGAATTTCAGCCCGGTACGGATGGATTTGAGCCGATTGCCTGAACTGCCGCAAAAGCTGCGTGAACTGGCGCAGGCTTTCCCCGACATCGATGCCGTGGTCTTTTCCGCCGGCCGCGGACAATTCGGCTCGGTCGAGGAATTTTCCTACGAACAGATCGAAGCGCTCATGGCCCTGAACTTTACCAGCCAGGCTTTTCTGACGCGCGCCCTGCTACCTTCGCTGAAGCGCAAAGCGCGCGGCGATCTGATTTTTATCGGTTCCGAGGCGGCTCTGAAAGGCAGCCGCAAGGGCGCGGTCTATTGCGCCAGCAAGTTCGCTATGCGCGGTTTTACCCAGGCGCTGCGCGAAGAGTGCGGCAGAAGCCATGTGCGCGTCTGCCTGATCAACCCGGGCATGGTCAAAACGGAATTCTTTGAACAACTGGCCTTTGAACCGGGCGATGAGGCCAGCAATTACCTGTTGCCCGAGGATGTCGCGGAAACGGTCGCCTACGTGCTTAATGCGCGCGGCGAGATCGTCATAGACGAGATCAACCTGAATCCCATGAACAAGGTTGTCAAATTTAAAAAATGAATGAACTGTGGATTCCGCCTTCTTAAAGCGACCGGCGTGATTAGGAATGGGAATGAAATAAGACCCGCGATTGAGGCAGGGTTTCTGTTGCTGTCCATGCGGTCGTCGGCAACTGCTCCCGCGTTGCCTACAGGGATGTAGGTACTTAGCGAGAGCAGGAGCGGAAGCTGCGCCTAAAGCGCCTACTGTTGGTGCTCTACCCCCTGCATCCCTGAAGGCAACGTCGAAGAGGGACGGCAAGACAAGTCGGTTGCGGGCATTATAAAATTCACGCTCCTTAGGATTTGGCTAAAAATGACTTCCTGAAATTAGCATCTTGCATAGGATGCGCCGACCAAAAGCAGGCGCTCCAGGCGGCGCAGTGAAGCGCATCGCTCACGAACGATGCGCCTCCTGGCGTCGGCACATCCTATATAAACAGGGACATGATTGACGACCAAATCCTTTTTGGCGTTATCGATAAGGCATCAGGCAAGGAATTGCAGTTTGCAATCGATGAGAAAAAGCATAATCTGAGCACAGGCAATGCCCTGGAACATGGGGTTGGCAAGGGAATTATGATATTTAATGAAGAAATTGAGCATGTATAAATTAAAATTGAATTCGAGAATCTGGTTTTTTTTGGGCTTCCTCGGTTGCGCCGCATTGCTGGCGATAGGCGCTTATCTGCAGTTTATTGAAGAGCAGGAGCCCTGTCCGCTGTGTATTTCGCAGCGCATCGCCATTTTATTGACCGGCATCGTGTTTTTGATCGCGGCGCTACACAATCCCGACCGAACCGGCATAAAAATTTATGCGGTTCTCGGCGCGCTGGTGGCTCTGGGCGGGGCTTCCATTTCAACGCGCCATGTCTGGCTGCAGCATTTGCCGCCTGATAAAATACCGGAATGCGGCCCTGGGCTCGAGTATGTGTTTGAGAATTTCCCGCTGTCCGAAACCATCAAATTAATGCTGAGCGGCACCGGCGATTGCGCCGAAGTGTCATGGACCATGCTGGGCTTGAGCATTCCCGAATGGACCTTGATCGCCTTTATCATGCTGGCGCTATTGAGTCTGTTGCAAATCTGGAATCCCGGGAACAACTGGCTCAAGACATAAATTAGCGGGGCTGGCAATCCACGGGAACAACCCGGTAGCCGATACGCACCGCCAAACTCCAGCCATACTATAATTACCTCAAAACTTATTGTTAGCCACGTAAAACAAGCGAGATCAAATAATGAAAAAAATTTTATTGGCATTACTGTTGGTTGGCGGCTTTCCATCCGTACAGGCTACCGGCGAGACTGACCCGCTATCCAAGGTGATTGCGGGCGCGCATCGTCCCACCGAGCACAAAGCCCGGGACCAATACCGGCACCCGGGACAGACACTGGAGTTCTTCGATGTTAAGGAGGATATGACCGTGGTTGAAATCTGGCCCGGGGACGGCTGGTATACGGAAATCCTGGCGCCCTATTTGAAAGTGCACGGCAAACTGTATGCGGCGCATTTTTCAGCCGATGCCGAACTGCCTTACTACCAGAAAAGCCTGAAAAATTATGTGACTAAACTGAGCAAACAGCCGGACCTGTACGGTAAAGTCGAGCTGACTGAGCTACAACCGCCCGAGGCGCTGAAAATTGCGCCGGATGACTCGGCCGATCGGATTTTGACATTCCGCAACGTGCATAACTGGATGCAAAACGGTCAGGCGGCGGCCGTATTCAACGCCATGTATAAGGCCTTGAAACCCGGGGGTATTCTGGGCGTCGTGGAGCACAGAGGCTCCTCTAAAAAGCCGCAGGATTTTACAGGGGCATCGGGTTATGTCAGCGAGGACTATGTTATTGCCCTGGCCAGAAACGCGGGCTTTGAGTTTTTGGCCAAATCCGAGATCAACGCCAACAGCAAGGATACGAAGGATTATCCCGAAGGCGTCTGGACCTTGCCTCCGTCTTTAAGGCTCAAGGATCAGGACCGCGAAAAATACCTGGAGATCGGTGAAAGCGACAGGATGATGATTAAGTTCATCAAGCCCATACAGGCATTTTATAGAGCCGCCGGCCTGTCACCCGTTTAAAATCGGATACAGTTTGACTGGCCGCGCCATGATCTCCGTTAAATATACACATTAAATCGCCATCAAATAAATTCAGCCGACAAGGTTCGGCAATCGCGGCACAGCGACTGATATTAATTAATAAGCAATTGAAATATAAATAAATATTATCACCCCCTAAAATCACAGGATGCAAAAACGGTAATAAAAAACGGTCATTAAGCCTATTTTAATCATCGTTTACCCACAGAGTTATCCACAGCTTTTGTGGATAACTCAATCTCCAGATCCGTTTAAGCGTACGGTGACAGAGAGCATTGCCTCACAATAAATATAAATCCCATTTGAATACCATGGCTAAGTCGCACGGCGGGAAAGAACTGATCTTCAGGGTCGCCATTCCCGCGCCACTCTATCGATTATTTGATTATCTTGCTCCGCTCGACCCCGGACCGTGCCCACTTCTTCCCGGTATACGCCTGGAGGTGCCGTTCGGCAAAGGCAGCAAAATCGCTTTTCTGATTGCCATAACACACCACAGCGAATTCGATAACAGCAAACTAAAGCGCATTGCCCGTATTCTGGACGACGAACCGTTACTGTCGGTCAAAGACTTGCGCCTGTTGCATTGGGCCAGCAGCTATTATCATCACCCGATAGGCGAAGTCTTCAGCGCCGCCTTTCCGGTCTCGCTGCGTCAGGGCAAACCGGCCGAGCTGCATGTTGAAAAGTGCTATGTCCTGACAGAGGAAGGCCAGACCATCGATAGCAGCCGGTTGAACCGCGCCCCCAAACAGAAAAGCGTCCTGGAAAAATTTCAGAGCCAGGCCGGCCGGCTGTCTGAAACCGAGTTGTCGTTATGGAATGAAAACTGGCGGCCGGCCGTGAAAGCCTTAATCGATAAGCAACTGTTACGGATTGATCAATCCGGAGCCGCCCCCGCCGACGCGGACTTACTGGTTCGTGACTGCGCGCTGCAATCCAATCCGCACCAGCAGGCGGCGATTGCAGAGGTCCGCGAATCGCTGGACCAGTTCGGTGTTTTTTTACTGGAGGGCGTGACCGGCAGCGGCAAGACCGAAGTGTACATGCAGATTATCCGCCATGTGCTCGAACGCGGCCAGCAAGTGCTGGTATTGCTGCCGGAAATCACGCTCACGCCGCAACTGGAAGAACGGTTCCGGCAACGCTTTGCCGTCACCATCGCCATATCCCACTCGAAACTGACGGATGGGCAGCGGCAAAACGCCTGGCTCTCGATGCAGCAAGGTGCTTGCTCGATATTGCTGGGCACTCGTTCGGCCTTGTTCACACCGCTGAAAAAGCCCGGCCTGATTATTCTCGATGAAGAACATGATGCCTCGTTCAAGCAACAGGAGGGCTTTCGCTTTTCGGCGCGCGATGTCGCGGTCGTCCGCGGCAAGCTGCTGAACATTCCAGTTTTACTTGGTTCCGCGACACCGTCATTGGAAAGCCTGCACAATGTCGACCAGCGCCGTTACCGTTTTCTGCATCTGCCGGAAAGGGCCGGCAATGCCACGGCACCGGTCCTGCAGTTGCTCGATATCCGCAACAAACGCATGCAGGAAGGCCTATCCGAAGCACTGATCGAGGATATCAGAAAAACCCTGTCCCGAAACGAACAGGTCCTGCTGTTTCTGAACCGGCGCGGTTATGCGCCAACGCTGATCTGCCACGGTTGCGGCTGGGTTGGGCGCTGCCGGCGCTGCGATGCCAATCTGGTTATTCATTATGATGAAGGGCTGCTGCGCTGCCATCATTGCGGCAAGGAACAGCCCTTGATTCAACGGTGTCCGGCCTGCAAAACCGGCGAACTGACGCCGCTGGGCCTGGGCACCGAGCGTGTCGAAAAAGTGCTGGCCTCGCTGTTTCCCGATAGAACGGTCGTGCGCCTGGATCGCGACTCCACGCAGCGCAAGGGGTCGCTGGAAAAATACCTGCAGCAGATCAGTCAGGGCCGCGTTGATATCATTCTGGGCACGCAGATGCTG
Organism: Methylobacter sp. BBA5.1; assembly: GCF_000746145.1. NCBI lineage: Bacteria > Pseudomonadati > Pseudomonadota > Gammaproteobacteria > Methylococcales > Methylococcaceae > Methylobacter > Methylobacter sp. BBA5.1. The sequence goes on along the minus strand of NZ_JQKS01000026.1, from coordinate 10,732 downwards.
GCTAAAGGCCATCACTTTCCGAATGTGACGCTGGTGGCGATTCTCGATGTCGACAGCGGCCTGTTCAGTATCGATTTTCATGCCGCCGAAAAACTGGCGCAGATGATCGTGCAGGTGTCGGGGCGGGCCGGGCGCGCCGAAAAGCCCGGCAAAGTGATCATGCAGACCCGCAAGCCCGAACATCCGTTGCTGACGACATTGATCAGGCAAGGCTATAGCGATTTCGCCAGAACGGCACTGGCGGAACGTAAAGAGGCCTCATTGCCGCCTTTCAGCTATCAGGCGCTGCTAAGGGCGCAGGCGCTTGACGACAAGATGCCGCCGCTATTTCTGGAAGCGATCGGCAAACTGGCGCGGCAATACAGCCGCGGACATATCCAGATTTTAGGACCGGTTCCGGCGCCCATGACCAAGCGCGCAGGACTTTACCGCTATCAATTGCTGTTTCAGAGCACAAGGCGTCAAGACTTGCATGGCTTGCTCGATACGCTGATGCCGGAGATTGAAAAACTCAAGCAGGCCAAGAAAGTACGCTGGTCGCTGGATATCGATCCGGTGGATTTGTATTGATGTTGTTTGGATGGATAATTAGATGATTTTCATGGATAATGTGCCACTCATTTGACCTACCTAGTGCATTAAGCAATGAAACAACAAATAGAGGCACTGATCCTGCAAGCTGTTGAAACACTTAAAAACCAAGGTGTTCTGAGTCAGGAGATTACCCCGCGTATTAATATTGACCGCAGCCGTGATCCGCAACATGGCGATTTTGCTTCCAATCTGGCATTAATGCTGGCAAAGCAGGCGAGATTAAACCCCAGACAATTGGCCGAGCAGGTAATTGCCGCACTGCCGCGGCATGAAGCGATTACCAAGGTTGAACTGGCCGGCCCCGGGTTTATCAATTTTTTTGTCAATGCCAATGCTCAGTACCAAGTTATCAAACAAATCCATGACGAAGGCCGCCACTTCGGCTTGAGCACCGTCGGCGCCGGTCAAAAGGTTCAGGTGGAGTTTGTTTCCGCCAATCCGACCGGCCCCCTGCATGTAGGCCATGGCCGTGGCGCCGCTTACGGCTCGGTCGTTGCCGATTTGCTGCAGGCGGCCGGTTTTGATGTGCACCGCGAATACTATGTTAACGATGCGGGCCGTCAGATGGATATACTCGCGACCAGTATCTGGCTCAGATATCTGGAGGAATGCGGCGAGGTCGTCAATTTTCCCAGTAACGGCTATCGCGGCGAATATGTGCGCGAAATTGCCTGGGATATTCATAAAAATGCCAGCAACGAATACCGCCGGCCGGCGGAACTGGTATTGGAAAACATACCGGCCGACGAGCCGCAGGGCGGCGATAAGGAAGCTCATATCGATGCCCTGATCGCCAGAGCCAAAACCTTGCTCGGGCCGTCACTGTACCGGGACTTTTTCCAGATCGGCTTGAACACGATTCTGGCGGACATCAAGCTTGACCTGCAGGAGTTCGGTGTCGAATATCAGGAATGGTTCTCGGAATGCCGGCTAATGGAAGACGGCTCCGTGGAGCAAGCATTGGAACGCCTGCGCGCCGACGGCCATCTTTATGAAAAAGACGGCGCCATCTGGTTTGCCTCGTCCAGGCTGGGCGATGAAAAAGACCGGGTCGTGGTCAGGGAAAATGGCCAGACCACCTATTTTGCCTCCGATATCGCCTACCACATGAACAAGCTGGATCGGGGCTTCGACCGCATCATCAATATCTGGGGTGCCGACCACCACGGCTATATTCCCCGGGTCAGGGCGGCCATGACCGCGTTGGGCGCCGATGAATCAAAACTCAAGGTATTGCTGGTGCAATTCGCGGTGCTGTACCGGGGCGAGGAAAAAGTCCAGATGTCCACGCGTTCCGGCGAATTTGTCACGCTGCGGCAATTGCGCAATGAAGTCGGCAAGGACGCAGCGCGTTTCTTTTATGTCATGCGCCGCTCGGAACAGCATATGGATTTCGATTTGAAACTGGCGACCACCCGATCCAATGAAAACCCGGTATTTTATGTGCAGTATGCCTACGCCCGCGTGTGCAGCGTATTGCGTCAATTGGATGAGAAAGATTGGGAGAGAAACCTGTTGCAGGGTATGGACAATCTGGACCGGTTGACCGAAGATCACGAAATCAGCCTGGTGGGGTCGTTGACGCGCTATCCCGAGGTTCTGGAGCGCGCGGCATTGCAGTATGAGCCGCATCAGCTGATCCAATATCTGCGTGAACTGGCCACGGAGTTTCATACTTACTATAACGCGCATCAATTCCTTGTTGATGATGCCCGGCTCCGCGACGCCAGGTTGAACTTGATCTGTGCTGTAAAACAGGTTCTGGCGAACGGCCTGGGACTGTTGAAGATCAATACGCCCGAATCAATGTGATATATGGCCATAGATTACAAAAATAGAACCCAGAGAGGAAAAACAGCGCCGCGCGGGCAAAAACCAGGCCATCAAGAGAGTCTTGGTGTTTTTAAATGGATGCTGATTACGGCGTTGATTATTGCATTTGTCGTCTTTCTGGTTTATTTGCGCAGCACGGGCTCAACGCAGAGCGACCTGCAACCGGTAGCGCTTTCGGAGGCGCAGCCCGCCAAAAGCGAGCCGGTAAAAAAAGAGCCCGCTCAGCAGCAGAAAACGCCTGCACCGGCGCATCAGCCGCCGCGGTTTGATTTTTATACCATTCTGCCCCAAAAAGAAGTGGTCGTGCCTGATTACGAGATTAAAACCCGGGCCCGGGAAGAGTTGATCGGCAAGAGCAAAACGCCACAAAACGCCACGACGCCAATCCTGGGAATTTCTGATAACGGCACTCAATATATGGTGCAGGCCGGTTCTTTCAGGGCGTTTCAGGAAGCCGATAAACTAAGGGCCAAGCTGGCCTTGATGGGTATTGAATCGCGGGTCGAAAAAGCCAAGGTAGGCAGTACGGTCTGGTATCGGGTAAAAATGGGGCCTTATGCCCACATGACCAGCGTCAGCACGATCAGAACCCGGCTAAGACAAAACGGCATCGATGCCATCGTCACCGAATCCGGCCGTTAACCTATCGCGTGGCGACTGTGGCACAGTCGCCACGCTACTCTGGATTATCAGGATGCATCGTCCTCTTTATCCTCGTCAAGCGCCATATCGGAGATCTCTTTCAATCTGAAGATGGCTTTATAATTAATGCTGTTTTCAGGATAGTTGCCTTCGCTGTCCAATGTCCCGGCCGGCTGGTCGGTCAGCAATTCCAGGGCTTCATTGACATTGGACACGGCATAAACGGCAAACAAGCCCTGAGCAACCGCATCCACGACTTCCTGCTTTAGCATCAGGTTGCGCTTATTGGCAGCCGGGATAATGACCGCATGCTGGCCATTGAGGCCGCGCGCCTGGCATAGCCGGAAAAACCCTTCTATTTTTTCATTGATGCCGCCTACCGCCTGGACTTCGCCGTATTGGTTAATCGAGCCGGTCACGGCAAACGTTTGCTTGATCGGCGTGCGAGTCAATGCCGAAATCAGGCAGCAAAGTTCCGCCAGTGCCGCGCTGTCGCCATCGATATAGCCATAGGATTGCTCGATGGCGATACTGGCTGAGATGGCCAATGGGAATTGCTGGGCGTAACAGTGGCCCAGATAACCGGTCAGGATCATTACGCCTTTCGAGTGTATGGACTGCCCCAGTTCGGCTTCGCGCTCTATATCGACAATGCCTCGGGAGCCTGGATAAACGGTCGTGGTGATGCGCGCGGGCGCTCCAAAGCTGCTGCCCCCCACTTCCAGCACCGTTAATCCGTTAATTTTGCCGATCGCCGAACCTTCGGTATCGATCAGTATCGTACCGACGAGCATCTCCTCGAGGACGTCCTGGGACAGTCTGCCGTTACGCTGCTCTCTTGCCGCTAACGCCTGTTCGACATGCACCCGGTCAATCTGGTCGGCCTGGGCTTTATGGCAAAACAGATTGGCTTCGCCGATAATGTCCAGCGAGTCATTGATGCGGGCGGAAAAATGATACTGATTTTCGGACAGCCGGCAACTATGCTCGATCAACCCTTCAATCGCGGCGCGCGTCAGCGGTTTGGCGCCGGAATCCGCGGCCTGCCTGATCATTAACGTGGCAAAGCGCTGTATGGATTCGTCGGTCAATTGTATATAGCTGTCGAAATCGGCCAGTACTCTGAACATCTCGTTAAATTCGCTATCCAGTTCTTCCAACAGATAATAGATCTCGGGAGAACCGACCAGGATGACTTTGACATTCAACGGGATCACCTCGGGTTTCAAGGTGATCGTATTAATGCCCAATTCAGAATAAGGCGACTCGATTTCGATGCGGTCCGATTGTAAAGCCCGTTTCAGCCCTTCCCAGACGAACGGGTAAGTCAGCAGTTTTTCGGCATCCAGAATCAAATAACCGCCATTGGCCCTATGCAGGCAACCGGCGCAAATCCTGCGGTAATTGGTAACCAGCGTGCCTTGATCGCTGACATATTCGATACGCCCGAACAGGTTCTGATAAACCGGATGCGATTCATAAATAACCGGAGCCCCGCTGTCCTGCTTGTAATCGACCAGAATATTAGGCCCATACAATTCAGTCAGCATGAGCCGCTTGGCGGAGATGTCTTTCTGCTCCAGAGAGCGTCCCGGCATCAAATTGTCGGTAACCGTGACGGTCAGGTTTTTCTTGATTTCGGCCAAAAACGTAACGGCATCATCAATATTCTGGTATTTGTCTTCCAATTCCGAAAATAGCGGCTCTATCGCCAGATTGATCGTATCTTTATCAAGTTGCTTGAATTTTTCCACCATCGCCCGACGCCACTGGGGCAACTCGAGTAATACATCGCTCAGATATTCCTCCAGTTCTTCCACGTGCTTGTGAAAGACTTCGCGTTCCGCTTGCGGCAGTAGCGTAAACTGGTCTTCATCCAGCGATTTACCGTCCATGATGGGAGCAAAGGTAATCGAATCGCTCTGTCTGAACAGCGCGATGTTCAGGGACTGGGCCTTTTTATCGACCAAATCGATAGCGCTGTTGTAGCACTGGTTAAAGTGCCGTTCAATGGCACTCTTTTTTTGCTGATAAGCGGGACTTTCAAAGGCGGCGGGAAAAGTAACCAGCACATTATCGATCAATCTTTCGATATCCTTGCTGAGTTCCTGCCCATATCCGGCCGGCAATTCAATCTTGACCGGCTCCCTGGGATTCTCGAAATTTTCCACATACGCGTAAGATGGCGGCGCGGGCAACGCTTGCGCAATCGTATCTAGATGGTTGGTGATCATGCTCAGCCGTCCGGTCCCGGATTCTCCCATGACAAAAATATTGTAACCGGGATTGCGCATCGCGACGCCGAATTCCAATGCCGACTGGGCACGCGACTGGCCTAGAATAGTCGTTTGCAGCCTGGGCGCTTCCGGCAATTCAATATGCGTCAAATCGACATTTAATTTAAGCGATTCAAGTGGAAGCTTTAGCGTAATAGACATGGATTAAAATAACGTCGGGAAGTTGCAAGAGAATCGACAATTCTAGCATTGTTACAGAGGAATTCCGATAAGTCGGAATCAGGTTTCTCCGTAACTCACCCTGAAAAGACGCTAAAACGGATAGCCTGTACAATAAGACTTTTCCCTATAAATTGATATGAACAATCTTTCAGATAACAAAACCCGTCTCTGGTTATTACCGGTTCTGTCCGGCATTTTTATAGGCACCAGTTATATTCCCTTCCCACCTTGGGCGTCATTATTCTGTTTTGTGCCGCTGTGGATGTTTTGGAACCGGCAATCCAGTCTGAAAGGCGTTTTTTGGGGCGGCTTACTCACATCCTTTATTTTTACGCTGATCGGCTTTAACTGGGTCACTTATCTTTTACATGAATTTGCGCATCTGGATTGGCCCGTGGCTGTCCTCGGCATGCTGTTCTATGCATTGATCGCGCACTTGTTTGTACCCTTGGCGGGTGTTTTGTGGTTTCTGGGGCGGCGCTGGTTCGCCTGGTCAGAACCGCTTTCGCTGGCATTAATGGCTTTGATCACTATTTTATGTGAGGCCTACTCACTGACCTTGTTCGACTGGAATTTCGGTTATTCCTGGTACGGCGCCGGCGTTCCCATTTATCAATGGGCTGAAATCATAGGTTTCAGTGGCCTCAGTGCCGTCACCTTACTCTGCAATCTGCCGCTTTATATCGCGTGGCAAAAGCGCAAACAAACCGCCGGGAAAAAAATTTTGCTGACCGTAGTCTGGGGATTTGTGTTACTGAATGCAGGAGGAATTTGGCTTAAAAGCAGACTCCCTGAGCCAGATGCCTCTTTTAAAGCATTACTGGTTCAGGCTAATATCGGCAACTCGGAAAAGCTCGCTGCCGAACTGGGCAGAGGCTATAGCCGGGAAATTCTCAGACGCTATACCGATCTGACAGATCAGGCGCTTAACACGACAGAATCCAAAGTCGATTTTGTACTGTGGCCCGAAACAGCATTTCCGGCATTGTTGGGGGAGGCTTTCAAATTCGATACCCATCCTGCTCAATTAAGTCGCTTCATTCAGGAACGCGAACTGCCGCTGATTACCGGAGCCTATAGCGTCGACAGAGACTCAGGATTGATTACCAATTCACTGTTTGTGCTGGACAAGACCGGAGAAATAGTACCGCCTCATTACAGCAAATCCATTTTGCTGGCTTTCGGCGAATATATCCCCGGTGAACAATTTTTCCCGCAGCTTCGCGAATGGCTGCCGCCGACCGGGCATTTTGCCCGCGGCCGGGGCCCCTCCACTTTATTGAACTGGAACGGCTACAAAATGGGGCCGCAAATATGCTACGAAAGTCTGTTCCCGGGATTCTCGCGTTCGCTGGCCGAATTAGGCGCCCAATTTATCGTTAACGTTACCAATGATGCCTGGTACGGAACCTGGCAGGAACCTTATCAGCATATGTATATGACACTGGCACGAGGCGTCGAATTTCGCAGGCCTGTACTCAGAGCAACCAATACCGGCGTTTCAACAGTATCACTGGCATCCGGAGACATCCTGCAGCGCTCCCCTTTACACCAAGCCTGGGCCGACATTTACGAAGTCCCTTATCTGATTAATCCGCCTTCGACTTTCTATCAACGATGGTTCTGGCTAGTGCCTGGTCTGCTTTGGACGGCACTGCTTGCACTCATCGGCATAGGCATCCGTGACCGTTCTAAAAAACAATGAAATTTGCCCAGCCTGTTCAACTATTTCTTGCTCTCCTGGAACGGTAAGGTGTAATGTTCAAGGGGGTGGGGAAACACCCGACATTAAAATTTAGCATTAATGAAAGAAAAGTCAGAGACACTCTATTACAAAATAAGAAACAAAATGAGGTTCTTCGTGCCGCTATATGCCGGCTGAGAATTTTTCCGGACGGCCTTAAAACAGGCGGATTTTCACAGCTGGAGAAATGCCGTATGCAACTTTACCGATAGCACAAGGCGCTTTATTAATGGGGTAAGGAGGCTAACCTCATACGGAAATTAATATTGGACTAAAAGGTACAAAAAATCATGAAGAAAACGGCAGATTCAAACCCAAAGGTATATAGGAATTATTTTCGCCAAAGAACGGCAAATCAATGGCATAAAATCGAAGCCGAAGTCGGTATTCCCGGAGCGATCAGACCGTTTCTGGCCGGTAATTGGAAAATGAATATGATTCCGCTGTCGGGCGTCGCCCTTACGGCAAGAATCCTGGATATTTGCCGCGGAATCAGAGACGTCGATATAGGCCTTGCGCCTCCTCATACAGGACTTTCCACCCTCGCCGATTACATCAAACCCGATTTTCTCCGGACAGAATATGGTTTAGGCAGAAACGTATTTCTGCTGGCACAAGATACGTTTTTTGAATCCAAAGGCGCATTTACTGGCGAAATTTCGCCCGAAATGCTGGGAGCCATTGGTGTTGACCGCGTCATCATTGGCCATTCGGACCGCAGAGCCAACCTTGGGAAATATTATGGATTTGCCTCCAGTGTCGCCAGACGGCTGACAGACAGCTTTCTTTCCGACAAGTTGAAAAAACTGAAAGCAAAAGACGGCGCCGATGCGCAAGTTATAGCAACTTTGGAGTATCTGGTCGCCAAAGAGAATCATGAACTCCTGAGCGGGTTAACCCGATTTTTAGAAGAGGAATTAAGAGAACGAGCCGGGGAAAGCGATCAATCCATTCAGCTAAAAATCCAGGCCGCTCTGGGCCAAGGACTACAAGTCATCCTTTGTTGTGGTGAGAACAGAGAAGCCAGATTGGCAAACGAAACTTTCAGTCTGCTGGACCGACAATTACGAATGGCGTTTGAAGTCGTCTCGCCCAGGGCCGTCAGCGAAGTAATTATCGCTTACGAACCGGTATGGGCTATCGGTGAAGGCGCAAAGCCCGCCACATTAGAACAGATAAAGGAGGTGCATGACTTTATTAGAAATCTGATCATGGACTTGTACGGCGAGCAAATCGCTTCAAACATCAGAATTCTTTATGGCGGCAACGTAAAACCGGACAATATTGTCGACATCATGAACATATCAGGTGTCGACGGTGCTCTGGTTGGCGGGGCAAGCTTAAAAGCCAATGATTTTGCCTCGATAATAAGATTTGGTTTAAATACTTGACATTATTAACAATGGCCCGGCAACCGCTTGTATTTGACTAAACCAAGTTGCCGAGCCATTTCTTGAACTGCCCTATTTTCTTAAAGAATTCATCTCCCTCACTATCAACTTAAAAATCCCTGCAATTAATGCCAGTCTCTATAATTAAGAAATGAAATAAGACCCGCGATGAGGCAGGATTTCTGTTCATGTTCGAAGCGCGCAAACGAGTGCATGACTGGCTATGTAACTGTTTGCGCAAAGCTTCCGCTCCTCGGCAACTGCTGATTTACAGGGGTGTAATGAATGCAGAAAATGCAGGAGCATTTTTCTGCCCTGCGTCGCCTAAAGCGCCTACTGTTGGTGCTAAGCCACAGGGATGTGGCGAATGTCGAAAACGCAGGAGCAGTTTTCTACCTACCTCCTGCATAATCCCCATGGATGGGGTGCATGCAGAGAAATGACGGGGTCATTTCCTGTCCATGCAGTCGTCGGCAACTGCTCCTGCGTTGCTCTACCTCCTGCATCCATGCAGTCATGCTTACGCCCCTTACCTACATCCCTGTAGGCAACACCGAGGATGGCTGAAAGACAAGTCAATTGCGGAAGTTATAAATTCACGTTCCCAATATAGGGATTTGCACTTGAATACACAGACAAGTTCTTATTTTTATTGGCATCCGCTCTATCTTGTGAAAATGATTGAACAACCGCATCACAGAGGAATCTCAAAAAAATAAGTTAGTACTTTAAGGCTGGAGTCGTACTTTAATTTATTATTTTGCATAAAAGCGGTCATTAAATATTCCTAAATCAGGAGAAATTTTATGCCAAAAAAAGTTAAATCAAATTCCGTGGATACGCAAACACCAAACGAAAAGTATCCCAAAAGTCCAATGCCCCCTCAGCACCAGGAACGCCCTGGCGTTGAAGCAGAAATAATGCCACGACCGCAATATCTTGCACCTGATTATAAAGGTGCGGACAAATTAAAAAATAAAGTCGCCTTGATTACCGGTGGCGATTCAGGTATTGGTCGAGCCGTTGCCGTTCTTTTTGCCCGTGAAGGTGCGGATTCCGCCATTACTTTTCTTCCATCGGAACAGGTCGACGCAGAAGAAACTCAACATCAAGTCGAAAAAGAAGGCTATCGGTGCTTGCTAATTCCAGGGGATGTGACTAGCCCGGAATTTTGCCAGAGCGCGGTTGAGAAAACAGTCCAGGCATTCGGCAAATTAAACATCTTAGTCAACAATGCCGCTTACCAACACAATCAAGAATCCCTTGAAGATATTTCTGATGATCAATTCGACACCACTTTCAAAACTAATATCTATGGCTACTTTCGCATGGCGAAGGCGGCGCTCAAACATTTGAAAGACGGTGATGCAATCATCAATTGTGGATCAATTACCGGGCTGGAAGGAAATAAACATTTAATTGATTATGCCTCCACAAAAGGTGCTATTCATGCCTTTACCAAATCGTTGGCGCTGAACCTGGTCGAAAAAGGCATTCGCGTCAATTGCATTGCTCCGGGGCCAGTCTGGACACCGCTCAATGTCGCCGATAAACCAGCCGAACAAGTAGCCAAACATGGCGGCAATCAGCCGATGAAACGCCCTGCCCAGCCGGAAGAAGTGGCGCCTGCGTTTGTATTCTTTGCTTCAAACACCGATTCCAGCTATATCACCGGTGAAATTTTAACACTGCTCGGCGGTGAAACCCGAGCCGCGTAAGCCGGTTCCGGTACGGGGGCGCGAGCCGGCGGTTTTTTGCCGGGCAAAAAAAAACCCAGGCCTGTCGTCAGGTCTGGGTTTGGGATAAAGCGCTTGGCAATTCCCTACTTTCGCATGGCAAATTGCCACACTATCATCGGCGCTAAGCGGTTTCACTTCCGAGTTCGGGATGGGATCGGGTGGGTCACGCTCGCTATGGTCACCAAGCAAACTGGTCTGACAAGCCGGCTGTCGCCGCCTGCCGCGTTGGAAATCTGTAACTCTCGCTGAATCAGCGTGTCAGTCTGTCAACCCAAACTGATTGGGTGTTATATGGTCAAGCCTCACGGGCAATTAGTATCAGTTAGCTTC
>NZ_JQKS01000025.1:0-90281 GCF_000746145.1 Methylobacter sp. BBA5.1 | reverse complement strand
AAGCGTGGATAACCCTCTTGAGCACTATTTTAACCGAGTACACAAGATTGCGGAGGCAAGTTAACGATTAGTGATGACAACAACAGGTCAGACCGGTGCTTTCCAAACCCGCTCAGCACATAGGTTCTTAAGAAACCGTTAGGATGGTTGAGGTGAAAGCGCGCGGATAGATTCATCAGGAGTCCTGAGGTAAGAAAACCTCTGTTAAGAGACCGAATATATGGCGGCAATCTTGATCTCTGTTAGTGACATTACAAAATTGAAAACTTGGCTTGCAATAATCGAGGAGTCCATATATGTGCTGATCAAAAGTAGGCGCTTCAGGCGGCGCAGTGAAGCGTATCGCTCGCGAACGATACCCTAAAGGGCACAAGTGCGCCTCCTGTCGTCGGCACATCCTATGTTTAAACAGGGAAATTATTTATGACCAAATCCTAAGTCATGCACCAGAAATGAGTATGCCTCTGACGAATACTTATCAAAGGTGTTCGTCTGGCGCGCCTGCTTAAAAACATCCACTGATTTTGAATATTGGAAATTCCAGCTAGAAAACAGAATCTGTATCTTGAGTGACTATTACCATCCTGGCATCAGATGCGGTGCGGAAGGTAATAGCCAGAATTTCAAAGGGTTCATGCGCCGCAGTGTTAGAAATTGAACAAAATGCCAGACACTTCATTCAATGGAGAAATGGGTTAATGCCCACCCATTAACTTAAACGTTATGCTCAATGTGGAAGACGCGTAATGAATGAAACCTGGAATGATGAAAAGACAGCCAATTAGTTTCTTTCCGAAGAAGATATTCAGGGGTGAAGCAATGAAGCGCAAAACAACAAGGGTACTGTCCATGATGTTAACGGCCTTGTTCGCGGCCGTTTTGGTCCATTGCGGCCGAGAACAGTCGACGTTGGCGGACAACAGCGAACCTCAAATAAAGCGCACGGTAGTGATGTCGGGACTTTTCGACCCATGGGATCTGGCCTTTACGCCGGATGGGGCCATGCTGTTTACGGAAAAATGCCGGGGGTTGTCCGTGCGCGCCTCTGATGGAAAGGTCCGGCTTCTGTTCGGAACGGCCGGCGCGGCCCTGGAGGCGGATGACTTTTTCTGCCAGGGCCAAAGCGGCATGCTGGGCGTCGCGCTTGATCCGGCGTTTGACGAAAATCGCCATGTATACGTCTACATGTCCTCAAATATCGACAAGGCCAAGACTAACCGCGTCGTGCGCCTCACCGTTGATAAAGCCTACACCGTTGTTGCCGACCGTCAGGACATTGTCGCCGACATCCCGTTCAAGGAATCCTTCAACCTGTGGGGCGCCGCGGGCGCGCACAGCGGCGGCCGCATTCGATTCAGCCCGTTTGACGGCTATCTGTACGTCACCACCGGCGACAACCACAACGGGCCGCTGCCGCAGGACCTTTCCCGCCTGGGCGGCAAAATATTGCGGATCGACCGCGACGGCAAAGCCGCAACTGGCAACAATACCCCGCACGGAGGCGATCCGCGCATCTACACCTATGGCCATCGCAATGTGCAAGGCATTGCGTTTCGCCCCGGCACGGGCCAGCCGTTTGTCTGTGAGCACGGCCCCGGTCATGACGATGAAGTAACGCCGCTTGCAGCGGGCGGCAACGGCGGCTGGGACCCGGCACCCACAAAAGGAGTGTCATGCGCGAGCGATTATTGCGGTTATACGTCCAATAAGCCCGACGGCACGCCAACGTCCATGACGGATCTGGACCGGTTCCCCGACGCGCTCAATCCATCGTGGAACAACCGCGGCGTATCCGAAGGGATGGGACCGTGCGTGTTTCTGAGCGGGCCGCACTGGAAGGCCTGGGATGGGTGGCTGGCGGTCGGGTTTCTGAAGGGCGCGCGCATCCAGCTTTTGCAGCTGGATGCGAACGGCATGACGATCAGAACAGCCACTGTGGCCGATCTGCCGGCGCAGCGCATGCGCTCGCTCGTTTTGGGGCCGGACGGCGCGATTTATGCCGCCATTGACACAGGTGAAATCTGGCGGCTGGAAAGCGCCGGAGATGAAGCATTTGAAAACGGTAAGGACGGAGGATAGATTCTGCTTTGCCTGAGGATACAAACAAGGCATCGATGCGAGCTGTAATCTACATCACGATAGGCGGCTTACTGGGTTCTGCGTGTCTCATTGTTCAGGGCCCGCTGCCTGGCGACGTGCTGGTTACGCGTGCTTTGCAATCGATATTCGGCACCCCGTCCTGGGCGATGTTTTTGAGCGACACCGCGAAGCTGCCCATTCTGTGGGGCACGCTTATCGTGGCGATCCTTCTGGCATTTGTCCATGGAGGCTGGCGTCATACGGCCACTCCGGTTCTGGCGCTCATTTTGGCGGAAATTCTCGATGCGCTGCTACGGGCATTGGTGTTTGCTCCCCGGCCTTCGGCGGATGTGGTCGCGGTGGCCAGTCCCAGTGCGTCCTCAGGATTTCCTTCCACGTTCGGACTGGTTTACGGCGCGCTATTCGGTGCGGCGATCCGCATGGCTTCAAATCGCAACATCGCAACGGCAACCGCTTCCACTATCGCGCTGTTCCTTATCGCTGCCGGCGTTATTGCACGCGTGGTGCTGGGCGGGCATTGGTTCAGCCAGATCATGGCGTCTACCTTCATCGGACTCGCCCTCGCGGCGGCGGTCCAGATCATTATGGACGCGTAGACGGCGGGTTATCGGGGAAGGCTGCGCAAATAGCGGGATTTCAAAGAAGCATGCCGCGCATTGTACGATCCGCCTTATGCGTCCGGGTTTTTTGCCGTTCATCCCTGGGCTAGATCTTTGTTCTTCACCGCTGAATTGCTTGGCGCTCCGGGGGCCGGGCGTGGTACTCTTGGGCAAATTCAGCGAGTGCCTATTCGACCTTCATGCCGCTTCTCACAAAGTTTTGTGTCCGTTCGAGCTGACATTTTCTTTTTCACAAAACTTTACATGGGAAGAACACATTATGCCCGATTACCCAAGCAAGTACGGTGCTGTCTGTATGGACGGCAGGCATTTTACGCGCCGCTATTTATCTGTCAGGCAATATACGGCTACGGGAGAAGCGCATTCATGACCAGCCGGGACAATAAACTCTGGCTACAACTCTGGCGCGATCGGCAAACCGATTTCCATCAAAATGCGGTCAATCAACTCCTTGCCAGGTTCTGGCCAAGCCTTAATCTGGTGCGTGGAAGCCGGGTATTCGTGCCGCTGTGCGGCAAAAGCCGAGACATGATCTGGCTTGCCGAGCAGGGACACACTGTCGTCGGTGTTGAACTGAGCCCTATCGCGGTCAAGGCCTTTTTCCTTGAAAACCGGCTCAAGCCATCGCGGCGGCGCGTCGGCAAATTTACCCTATGGAAACATGGCGGAATCAACATCTTGTGCGGGGATTACTTTTCGCTGACCGCGGGCGATCTGGGCGCTATCGATGCGGTTTACGACCGGGCCGCGCTCACCGCGCTGCCTGAAGATATCCGCCGGCATTATGTTGCTCACCTGCAGCTGATTACCCCGAAATCATCCGAAGTGTTTTTGCTGACTACCGAGGATGCCGAGGAACACGAGACGCTCAAACAGGCGCTTGGCGTCGGCGAAGAAATCAGGGCACTGTATTCGACGGGCTTTGAAATCGATCTGGCGCATGTTGATAGCGTGTTCGAAGCGGATCCCGGTTTTCCGGATCAACCGCCCGCGCGCGTCGAATATAAAGTGTACCGTCTCACCACCAGATCGGATTCCCAATAGCGGCGCCTAATGTAGGGGCGGACCTACGTGTCCGCCCTGTTTCGGGTGCACAATGGGTTATCGGAGAACCGTTGGCCAAAGGCGAACCGTTGGGCAAGGGCGAACACACAGATTCGTCCCTACGTGTTACGGTATCAGGGCATCAATCCATAGGAATTGCCAGATCAAAACGCCTATGAATCAATGAAAATGAACAGCCCGATTAAAAAGGTACTGAAACAATTCTGATTAGGTCAAATTTTGCCGCGGAATGTAAGCTATGTTTAGACAGGGACCTTATTGACGACCAAATCCTAGAATGGCAACAACAGCATGAAACCACTGAAAATCATCATTATCCTGGCCGTTATACTCGGCATTGCGGTTGCCGGTTGGTATTTCCGGCCTTCCGAACCGGTAGACGAGAACAGGCTGACGCTGTACGGCAATATCGATATCCGCCAGGTTGAGCTGACGTTTCATGATGCCGAGCACATCGCGGCGATGTATGCCAGGGAAGGCGAGCGGGTCAAGAAAGGCCAGCTGCTGGCGATACAGGATCTGGAACGTTTCCAGTATGCTGTGGACAGCGCCGAAGCCAGGGCCGAGGCTCAGCGGCAGGTGGTCGCGAGGCTGGAGGCCGGATCGCGCGCCCAAGACATTCGCAAGGCCAGGGCGGATGTAAAGTCGGCGCAGGCAACCTTGCAGTTCGCACAAAAGGAATTCGACCGGCTGCAGGCCCTGGTGCAGAGGCAATCGGCGCCGGTCCAGGCGCTGGACCGCGCCCGGGCGGAACTGGATGCGGCGCGTGAGCGCATGCGTTCCTTGAAGCAGCTGCAGGCGCTGGCGGTGATCGGTCCGCGCGAGGAAGACATTGCCGAAGCCAGGGCTTTGCTGAAAGCCGCGGAAAGCGCATTGGATCTGGCGAAAAAAGCCTGGCAGGACGCCCATCTTTATGCCCCCGCCGACGGCATCATCCAGGACCGTATACTGGAGCCCGGCGATATCGCCGATATCCGCGCGCCGGTTTACACGCTGGCGCTGATCGATCCGGTCTGGGCGAGAACCTATGTGTCCGAAGACCGGCTGGGCAGACTGAAATACGGCATGCCGGCGCACATCGAAACGGACAGCTATCCCGATAAAACCTATGCCGGCTGGGTCGGTTTCATTTCGCCCACGGCCGAGTTCACGCCGAAAACCGTGGAAACGCCGGAGCTACGCACCAGTCTGGTTTATCAGGTGCGGGTTTTCGCCTGCAATCCGCAAAACGAATTGCGCCTGGGTATGCCGGTTACGGTCAGCATTGCCCTTGATTCGGATGCCGAAAGCAGTGCGGTCCCGCCTTGTCCGGAGCGCTGATGCCGGAGGTCCGCAACGATCAGGCGGTTTTCGCGCTCGAATTCCAGGCCGTCGGCAAAGCCTTTACTGCCGGTCGGCACCGGGTCGATGCCTTGCGAAACGTATCGCTGGCGCTGCCGAAAGGCACGGTGGCCGGCCTGGTCGGACCGGACGGCGCCGGCAAAACCACGCTGATGCGGCTGGCGGCGGGATTGCTGCTGCCGGATTCGGGCCGCGTCGTCGTGTTTGGGCACGGTACCGACAACGACACAGAGCCGCTTCGAGGCCTGATCGGTTACATGCCGCAGCGCTTCGGCCTGTACGAAGACCTGAGCGTGGCCGAAAACCTGGCTCTTTATGCTGATCTTCACGGCATTGATCGGCAGGAGCGGGCGCAACGCTTTCAGGAACTGACCCGCATGACCGGGTTGGCGCCTTTTACCGCACGTCTGGCCGGCCGCCTGTCCGGTGGCATGAAACAGAAACTGGGGCTGGCCTGCACGCTGCTCAGCCGGCCGCGGCTGTTGTTGCTCGATGAGCCCAGCGTCGGGGTCGATCCGGTATCGCGACGGGAATTGTGGAACATTATCGAACAGCAGGTAAAAATGAGCGGCACGACTGTGCTGTTAAGCACGGCTTATCTCGATGAGGCCGAACGCTGCACCGACGTCATGCTGCTGGACGAGGGCGAACTTCTGGACCACGGCAGTCCGGAGGCTTTCCGGGGAAAAATCCGGGGGCGCTGTTACCGCATCACGCATCCTGAACTTTCCAACCGCGACCTGCAAAACCGACTGAGCGGCCAGCCCGGGATCGTCGATGCCGTCATCCAGGGCGAGGCGGTGCGCGTCGTGTGCGACAGCGAAGGCTCGGCCGGCGCGGTGCTGGCAGGGACAGACGCGGGTAAACCCCGAATCGAGCCTGCCGCCCCGCGCCTGGAAGACGCGTTTATCGACCTGTTGAACCAGCGCCGCGCACCGGTCCGGCAGGCAAACGAAATGGCCGCGCCGGCCGCGCCTGTCGCTGATGAGGAAATTATCCGCGTTGACGGCGTCGACCGCTGGTTCGGCGATTTTCAGGCGGTTAAAAAGTTGAGCTTCACGGTCCGGCGCGGCGAGATCTTCGGCCTGTTGGGCGCGAACGGCGCCGGCAAAACCACGACCTTTCGCATGCTGTGCGGATTGCTGCCCGCCAGCAGCGGCCGATTGCAGGTCGCCGGCGTCGACCTGCGCAAGGCGGCGGCCAGGGCCCGGGCGCGGATCGGCTACATGTCGCAGAAGTTTTCGCTTTACGCGAATTTGAGCGTGAGCCAGAATCTGGCGTTTTTCAGCAGCGTCTACGGTCTGTGCGATGACCGCCGCGATGAGCGAATCCGCTGGGCCTTGCGGCAATTTGAACTGGAGGCGCGCAAGGACGCCAACAGCGGCGATTTGCCGCTGGGCTACAAGCAACGCCTGGCCATGGCCTGCGCCTTGATGCACGAGCCGGAAATCCTGTTCCTGGACGAACCCACGTCCGGCGTCGACCCGCTGGCCAGACGCGAGTTCTGGAACCGCACCAACCGTCTGGCCGCCGCCGGCGTCACGGTGCTGGTGACCACGCATTTCATGGAGGAGGCCGAATACTGCGACCGCCTGGTGATCATGGCCGAAGGCGATATCCTGACCGCCGGCACGCCGACCGACATCAAGCGCCAGGCGCGCACGGAGGCGCTGCCCGATCCGACCATGGAAGATGCGTTTATTCAACTGATACAGGCAAAACAGTCATGAGCGATTCCAGGGCCAAAAAATACCTGCGCCTGAAGGGGCTGATCGGCAAGGAATTCCTGCAAATCTGGCGCGATCCCAGCAGTTTGTCCATTGCCTTCGTGTTGCCGGTGTTTCTGCTGCTGCTGTTCGGCTACGGCGTGTCATTGGACGCCAAGCGGGTGCCGGTGGGCTGGGTGATTGAGAAAACCACGCCCGAGACCACGAGTTTCACGGCGGCCTTTCAACAGTCCGAGTATTTTCGACCCGTGTATTTTGCCGACATGGCGGCCGCGGAACGGGCCGTGCTGACACGGGACATCATGGCCATTATCCGCCTGCGCGCGGATTTCAGCAGCCAGCTGTTCAAGCAGAACTCGCCGGCCATCCAGGTCATCGTCGACGGCGTGGATGCCAATACCGCGCGCCTGGTCTCGGGCTATGTCCAGGGCGCGTGGAATGAATGGCTGAGCCATCTGGCCGCGCTGCGCGGCACAACCCTGTCACAACCGGTCATTGCCGAGCACCGGATCTGGTACAACAGCGCGGTGCTGAGCAAGGACTTTCTGGTGCCGGGCCTGATCGCCGTGATCATGACCCTGACCGGCGCGCTGTTGACGGCCATGGTCATGGCCCGCGAATGGGAGCGCGGCACGCTGGAGGCCATGATCGCGACCCCGGTGACGATGGGCGAGGTCCTGCTGGGCAAACTGATTCCGTACTATCTGCTGGGCATGGGCGGGATGCTGCTGTCCATCGCCATGGCGGTGTTCCTGTTCGGCGTGCCTTTGCGCGGTTCGCTGTGGGTGTTGTTGCTGACCGGCACGCTGTTCCTGCTGGTGGCGCTGGGCATGGGGCTGCTGATTTCCATCGTCTCCAGGAACCAGTTCGTCGCGGGGCAGGCGGCCATTATCACCACCTTTCTGCCGGCTTTCATTTTATCCGGGTTCATTTTTGACATAGCCAGCATGCCGGCGGCCATCCAGGCGCTCACTTATCTGATCGGCGCGCGTTATTTCGTGACGATATTGCAAACCGTGTTCCTGGCCGGCGACCTCTGGCCCGTCATCGTGCCGAATGCGCTGGCGCTGTCGGTGATGGCGGTCGTGTTTTTCGCGCTGATTGCGAAGAAAGCTCCGAAGCGGCTGGAGTAGCCATGTGGGCGATGATTTACGCGTTACTGGTTAAGGAATTTCTGGCCCTGGTCAGGGACAGGAAAAGCCGTTTCATATTGATTGGGCCGCCGGTCATCCAGCTCTTCGTGTTCGGCTATGGCGCGACTTACGACCTTAATCACATTCCCATCGCGATTTACAACGAGGACCGGAGCATCGCCTCGCGCGATTTTATCGAGCGTTTCACGGCGGCACCGGCGTTTACGGAGGTTTTAAGGCTCAGCCGCCAGGAACAGATCGCGCCGGCCCTCGACGAGAAGAAAGTGCTGGCCGTGCTGCATCTCGGTCCGCATTTCAGCCGCGACCTGTATTTGGGCCGTCAACCTGCCGTGGCGCAGATTCTGATCGACGGCCGCGATTCCAACACGGCAATGATCGCCCTGAATTACATGCAAAGCATAGTGGCCACGTTTAACCTGGATTGGGCCGAGCGGCATCGCCTGCCGGGGCCGCCCGCGCAATTGCGGATCAGGGCCTGGTTCAATCCGAACCTGGAAAGCCGGTGGTCTATCGTGCCCGGTATCGCGGGATTGCTGACGCTGGTCGTGACAATCGTGGTCACGGCGCTGTCCATCGCCCGCGAGCGGGAGCAGGGGACTTTCGACCAGTTGCTGGTGACGCCGCTGACGCCTTTTCAGATCCTGGTGGGCAAGGCGCTGCCGGCGGCGATCATCGGCGTTATTGAAGCCTCGTTCATCATTTTCATGGCCGTGTTCTGGTTCGGGATTCCGATAGTCGGCAGCCTGGCGGCGCTGTATCTGGGCGTGGTCCTGTTCGTGTTTGCCGTCATCGGCTTCGGCCTGATGATTTCGGCACTGTCCGTCACGCAGCAGCAGGGACTTTTGGGCTCATTCCTGTTTATCGTTCCTGCCGTGATCCTGTCCGGTTTTGCGACGCCGATCGCCAACATGCCGCCGTTGGTCCAGGATTTCACGCTGCTCAATCCTTTGCGCTATTTTCTGGTTATCATCCGGGGCGTTTTTCTGGAAGGGCTGACGGCGGACGTTCTGATGTCGCAATACTGGCCTCTGGCCGTGATCGGCCTCGTTACGCTGAGTTGCGCTTCCTGGCTGTTCAGGCGGCGCATGTATTAACGAGGCGCGCGGTTCATCCCGCCTTTTCCAGCTGTCGCATCTCGACCGGCGAAACCCGGCCTGTCGAGGAAACCTTGTCGTACACTTCATCGAAGGCTTGCCGGCAATACGGCAAACGCGCGCGCAACTGGTCGTAGCCGGCATGGTCGAACATCATTCTGAACTGCTTTCTGTCCATGCAGGTCCTGGCATACAGGGCCTGGTAGCCGTGCTGTTCGATGACGAATTTTTCCAGTAACGGCAGGGCGCTGGCGTTGTCGAAATCGGCCTTGCGCGGCGTGCCGTAGGCGCCGATATCGACATACATTTCATCCACGGCGCCTTCCTCTGTCCTGAAAGGGTGAACAAAGCCGGGCTGTCCGCCGTTGTCCTTGATCGCCATCGGCGAAAGCCATAAGGGGTATAACCGGAAGTGTTTGTCGAAATAGTCAATGGACGGCTTCAGATGCCGGATCGGCATGAGCATGTCCTGAACCACGTGAAACTTTTCCCGAAGCCGTCGGGTGGTTTGTGTTTCCGTGTATTTCAACAGTTCGATTCGGGGAGGCAGGGCCCAGCCCAGTAAAGCCCTGAATACGGGATGATTGCCGAACGGAATGATTTCCTCCATGGTCCAGAAATAACTGCGGGTGTGCCTGTGAAAATAATCCCGCACCGGTATGTATTCGAGACCTTCCTTCCCGTGCTCCAGATGGCTTTCCACATGCTTGTAAAACCAGGGCTTATACCATCGCCCGACAGCGTTGACAGGACCGTCCGGGCACGCGGCATCGACGAATTTGCCGACCATGATGACCGCCCGGTCGCGGTCGTAAACCAAGCCTTCCACGAAATCGTTGTTGTCGGTATCGCGGCTGGCCTGCTCGAAAACGCTGACCATCTCATCGAGGCTATAAACCGGCCGGTAACTGAGCCGGATATACTTTTTGACCGGAATGATCTGCAATTCGGCCGCCACCAGAAAGCCCAGGGTGCCATGGCTCCAGGGAATCTGGTAAAAGAGCTCGGCATTTTCCGAAGCGCTGCATTTGAGCCGTTTTCCTTCCGCCGTCACGATCTCGAAGGATTCGCAGATGTGCTGGAATAGCCCGTATTTATGGCTGCTGGTTTCCACGCCGAAGCCCATGATCAAGCCGCCTACCGTCAAACTGTCCAGTTCCGGCACCACCGGCAGCGTCCAGCCCTGAGAGATCAGGCTGCGCGAAATCTGGCCCATGGTCGCCAGGGGTTCCACCCGAACGATTCCGCGCTGTTCGTCGATTTCAAGCAGGTCGTACATGTCAACAGCGATCTTGCGATGGGACAGTTTGTATTTGGGCACCATCTCGCTCATGGTTTTCCAGCCCGACCTCGCCGTGCAAAGCTTTTGCTTCGCGCCTTGATTTTTCCAGTCCTCGATTTGCCGAATCACCGCCTCAACCTTGGCATCGTGTTTGGCGGGGGCGCTGTTAAGACGGAATGCCAGCGCGTTGCGGATGCCGGCATAGGCACCATGGACGGCCGAAACAGGCAAAAGGAAGAGGGTGGCGAAGATTCCGCGATAATGGGTGAGTAGGTGTTCGAATAATTGCTCGGGTTTTATCATTGTGTTTGTCCTGAATGAATCGGTGAAGCCGGTTTCGGTCGGCGGGTCACCAATCGATTTTAGATATAAGTATCAAATATTCCCTGGGCGCCGGATAATTCGTGGGGCTGGTTCATCGGCTGTTTTATTCTTGCACCATTATCTCACTATGTGGTTGTTGTCGAGCCTAAAATTGCTGGGCATCGGGAATTATTAAAGATGTTTTTATATCGAATCAGCTATTAATATCGATGAACGCGCTAAATAGACTGTTTGTAAACAATTGTCTGGCGCTTGAGGTTTGCCAATGCCAAGAAAACTGAATCATGCCGTCGTCGCGTGGCTGTTGGCCGCGAGTTTTACATTACAGGGAAGACCCGCTTTTGCGGACCCCCCGCCCGTCGAAAAAGTGTTGAGCGAGTTGGGAATGGACAGGAGCGAGATTGCCGAACTGGCTCGGGGCAGACCTGTCACATACGCCTTGAGCGAAAACAGCGACGCCGAACTGGCCATGGGCATCGCCTGGTATCTGCCGGTTCCCTTGGAGAAAGTGGCCAGGCAGTTGCGCCAGAACAATCCGGATCCGCTGGACTTTGATGTCATCGCGTCCGGGGCGCTGAACCAGATCGACGGAGCCGCTTCCCTCGCGTCTGTCGTCCTGTCCAGAAAAGAAGCCGAGGCGTTGCTGGATGTCGAGCCGGGCGATGAATTCAATCTGTCGGTCTCGGAGATCGATAGCTTCAAAACCCTCAGGCGACGGCTTTCCGATGTCATCGAAGACGCGATCCTGCAGCGCTACCGGGAGCTTCTGTTCCAGCGCTTTGAAGCCTATCGGCGCGGAGGCGTGCATGCTATCGCGCCGTATGCGCGGGAGCCGGGCCGGTATTCCAGGCCAGCCCTGGAGCTTCGCCAGGCAGCAACCGCAAGCGCCGCCCTGCTGCGCGACTTTCCAGCCTTGTACAAGGTCTGGCTGCATTACCCGGAATCTTTGCCGTCCGGAGCGGAAGAGGCCTTCCCCTGGGTGGAAAAAACAGTGGAAGGCCGTCCGGCGGTCATCCTCAGGCATCGCGTCAGCACTGATTGGAATGGCTGCGTGTTGACGTTGACCCGGGAGTTCTATGCGCCGCATTCTTACAATGCCAGTCAATGGATAACCGGCTGCCTGGCTTATCGCGGCGGCACGGTGGTCTTTCAGGAGGTGCGCAGCTACACCGACCAGGTGACGGGCATCGCCAGCGATGTCAAACATATGATCGGCTGCCGCTTGCTGAAAGACAAAATGCTCAAGTCATTCAAGCGGCTTTGCGGTGCGCTGGAGGCATGCCGTTGATTCATCGTTAGGGCGCGGTTTTAGACGGCTGGTACTCGGGCGGCAGGTAGGCTGGGGTGGAGCTTTGCGGAAACCCGGCATAAGGGGTTATAGGCCGTTTTTCAGATCTTGTCGAAACTCGGCGAACTCTTTTTTCCAGGACTCTTTGCTGTAGCCCCAGTTACCTTCTGCCAAGAGCTTCTCCCCCAGCGTGAATTCGGCTTTTGCCCGGCTCAGGCCGGCCTCGTCACCCTCATGCCACAATGCCTGGGCATAAAACAGGTGGTTGAGTGGATGAGCGGGGTGTTTATTGACCGCCTTTTCCAGCAGCTCCAGCGCCTTGTCGAGATCGCCTATGCCGCTGGGCCAGGCCGGCGCTTTCAGGTAAAGCGCCCCCAAAAGGCGCAACGGCCCCCCGTGGTCGATATCCGGGTTCAAGGCCAGCGCCCGTTTCATCGCGCCTTCCAGCCGTTCCAGGTTGTCCATGGCCAGCGTGATATGCTCACGCACCGCCAGCCCCAGGTTGGCCGCCAGATAATAATGCACCGCCGCATCATCGTCCGCCCCTTGCGCCAACGCCGCCTCGGCAAGGCTCACGCCCTCGGCGGCCAGTTTTTCGCGTCTGTCCGGGTTGGCTTCGCGTTCGGCCAGGTGCAGGCTCAGGCGGCTGCCGAGCGAGGTACGGCGTAGAGCCGGGTCCTGGCTGTCGCGCAGGACAGTCAGCGCACATTCCAGGGTATGGGTGTCGCTCAAGGGGCCGTATTGGCTTTGCCGAGCGGCCAGCATAGCCGCGGTCTGCCCGGGGCAGCCGGAGAGTCCATCGAACCGGACCCGGTCGCTCTTGAGCCCGGCGCAGCCCGCCAGAACCAGCATCGCAATGGCCGTAAGTAGTCGTATAGCGCGCAAAGTCTTAGCTCCCTTCATCCCATAGCTTGATCATGGGTTCGAACACGGCCGCGTCCACGACGTTAAAGGATTCCACGCCGAACAGATCGCACAGTTTCTGGCCCTCGGAATCGGTGCACATTTGTTCCAGCGCTTTGCCGAAGCGGGCGCGTTCTTCCTCCGTGGTCGTGGTGCTGTTGGCCACGACTCCCATCAGCGGGATTTCCTCGGACGTGAATACAACCTCAAGGGGCGTCTGCAAATGCAGGGAAGACAGGCCGGCATATTGTTGCTCGTTCAGAATGACGGCGTCCAGCTCCCCTTTGTCCAGCGCTCGCAAGGCGCGGATGGCCTGATTGGAGGGTTGCAGGACAAAGAATCCGGCGGGATCGACTTTGCCGGCAAAAACGATCTTGCCGATGAACGACTGCTCGGCCAATACCGTGCCCCCCAAATTTTTGCCTTTCAGCTCGTCCAGGCTTTTGTACTTATCCTTCTGGACGACGACCCGGTAACGCTCACTGGTCCGGCCTTTGATCCTGGGCTGGACCACCGGCAGCAGATTGTGCGGGTTGCGCAGTTCCAGATAGAGACCGAGGGATGTGATCGCGAACTTGGGTTTTTTTTCGGCGATCTGTTTCCGGCATTCGTCGATTTTGCTGGTGAACAGGCTGTCGAAGCGGTTCTCGGGCCACTGGCCGACGCGCTCGACCACCCGCAGCATGGAACCCATTGCACTCTGGGCATCCCGGGTATTGACGGGGCCGCCGGGATAGCACACCACGATCATTTCGGGTACGGGCGCGGCAGTGACGGCAAGAGAGGCCAACAGGCCGGCAATAATAAGGTACGTTTTTCGCATTATGGTTTTCTCTTGGAATCAAGTAATTGTCCAATGGCCGGGGCCACGACGAGGGTTGCGGTCAGACAGCAGAGCAGGCCGATGGTGATGCTTAGCCCCAATGAGGACACGCCCCGGTAACTGGCCAGAGTGATTGCGCCCAAGCCTGCCAATGAAGTGCCGGCGGCCAGCCCGATGGCCTTGCCGATGGCCAGGCTGACTTGCAACGGGGTACGATGCTTCAATTCGCTCCAGCGGTAGCTGAACCAGACGCCATAATCGACCGCCAGCGCAATGACCAAGGGCAAGGCGACGATGTTGGCGTAATTATAGCGAATGCCGTTCAGCGCCATCAGCCCCAGCATCCAGCCGCCGCCGATCAGCAAGGGCAGCGCCGCCAGCGCGAAGCCGCGCAGGCTGTGCGTCGCCGCCATGACCCAGAGCAGGCAAAGCGCCAGAGCCAATTGCGTGCCGTGCGTAAAACTCGCCACCACGGCCTTGGCGAACGCCTGGTGCGTGGTCGGGAAGCCGGTCGCTTCCGCAGAGATGTTATAGACGTCTTTGATCAGGGCGTCGAGGTTGTCGGGATCGTACACGGATTTTGCCGGGAAGGCATAGACCGCGATACTGCCATCGGCGGCAAAGAAGCGCTCGCGCAGGGCGGGCGGCAACTGTTCCGGCGTGAGGGGACGGGCCTGCCGCCAGATGTCGATGATGTTAAGCCCGGCATCCGCTCCGGACAGTAAGGCGCGCAAGAAGCTCTCGCTGCGCACCCGGCCCAGTTCGCTGTCCGCGGCGAGACGGGCCGAGATGGCCAAAACCTGTTCGCGCACGTTCTCCAGACTCTCGACCAGATGGGTATGTCCGGCGGAAAAGGCCTGCTCCTGGGCTTCGTCGATGAGGGCTGCGCCGTTTTCCAGCACTGCCTTCAGCAATTCGAATGATTTGGACGATAAGCCGGCGCGCCCGAGTTCTTCGACCTGCAGGGCGTAGTCGGTGCGGGCGAATGCCTCGCCGATGCTCACGGCCTTGCGCAGGCGTTCGTCGGCGTCCGTGGGAAACAGGCCGGTCAAGGACTGCGCCTGGGCAATGGTCTTGAGTTTGCCTGCCTCGCGGGTGATCCTGCGTGCCTCGGCCATGTCCCTGGCGGTGAAAATGATGACCTCGGACTGATAGTCACTCTCCGCTACCATGCGGCGTTGATAATTGGCCGCCTGGGAATCCTCGGGCAACATGGCCAGCACGTCGTAATCGAAATCAATATCGAATCCCTTCCAGCCGCCGAAGGCAGCGCCGGCGATGGCCAGTATGACGAGGGCCATGGCAACGGGCCTGGGGAACGCGCCGCCGCGATTCCCGGGTGCTGCGGAAGCGGGCGGCGGAGCTAGCGAGTCAATCTCTTTCAGCTTGGGCGGCAGCAGGGCGTAAAGCGCGGGCTGGACCATCCAGGTGCTGATCAGGATCATCAGCACGCCCACGGCCGCCACCACGCCCAGTTCGGCGAAGCCGGGGAAATCGACCGAGGCCAGGACGCTGAAGATCAGCAGCGAGGCGCCCCCGGCCGTCAGCACCGCTACAAAGGATGAGCCGATGCCGACCCCGATCGCCTTCACCAGCGGCTTGCCCGCGCGGCGCTCCTCGGCGATGCGCGAGGAGGTGAAAATGCCGTAGTCCGCCCCCAGCCCGAACAGAATGGCGATGAAGGCGGCGGTGATAATATTCAGGTGGCCGACGGTGAACAAGGCCAGGCCCAGGCTCCACAGCACGCCAAGACCCATGGGAATGAAAATCAGCGCCGCCCAGCGCACGCTGCGCACCACCAGCAGAATCAATGCGGCGACCAGGCTGGCGGAGGTGATGGTCACCAGGGTCATATCCTTGCGGATATTGACGTATTCCTCGTATTCGAGGGCCGGTAGACCGGTCAGTCCCACCGTGGGCGGCGTGCGTCCGGCGGCTTGGGTCTGTTTGGCCAGGGCCGCCGACACCTGCTTGACCTTTTCGACGAAGGGGCCAAGATGCTCGAAATCGCCGGAGGGATTTTCCGGGTGGACGAACACAAACAGCATCCGCCCGTCGCGCGAGGCAAAGTAGCCGTCGCTCATGCCCATTGCCGCGTTTTTGGCCAGTAGGCGGCTCCAGTCCAAGCCGGCCGGAACGGTTTCCGAGGACAGCCAGCGTTGCCATTCCTCCAGGAAAAACGCGGCCAGGTTCAGGCTGGCTTCGGCGGTCTGCAGGTCGGTGTCCGCGCCGCCCAGCGACGGGTGATCTTGGCTCCAGCTCAACGCTTTGCGCAGGTTTACTTCCATCGTTTCGCCATGCAAGGTGGGCGGGCTCGCCATCTCGGCAAGCTTGTCCAGGGTCTCGGTCGGCATCAGCAGGTAGGAATGGTTCAGGAAAAATCCCATATCAAGACGCGAGGTGGCCTGACCAACCTCGGGCTCGGTTTCAAGCCGGGCGGCCAGCTCGTTGGCAAAGGACTCCAATTCGCCGCGCGGAGCGCCTTCCAGGACCACCATCAGGTCCGAGGCGGCGCCGTAATTTTTCAAAAAATCGTTGAAGCGCTTCGCCACCGCCGTGTCCTGGGGAAGCAGCGCCTGCCGCGAGGTGTGGACCGGGAGTTGCAGCGTCGCCCAGAGGGCCAGAATCGACAGCACCGCGGCCGCTCCCAGGATCGACCAGGGATTGCGGGCAAAGTATTCGGCGATCCTGGCGATACGTTGGGTAATCTTCATTGGCAAGAGGTTCCGTTAATCAATCCGCGCAAGCGACCCGCGCCGCTTCCTTCCTGGCCAGATGCTCCTCCCACTTGCGCGCGGTCAGCCGCTGGAACATCGGAACCACGGGGTTGAGTTCGATAGGCGGGGCATCCCAGCAGGCTTCGTAGCCTAACAGCTCAGCTTCCAGGGCAACGCCGTCTTCTTCGAGTATGGGCTTGAACACCAGGGGCTTGGCGATATTCAATACCAGCTGGGTCAACCACTTCGGGGTTTTCATGGCAATCAGCGGAATTTTCAGGGCATCGAAATAAAACAGGAAAAATACCCGGGTATTCCGCTCGTCGATCGGCAGCATGAACGACCAGTTCTTGATACTGTCGCCCGTATTGGTCCATTGATAAGGATATTCGTAGCATAATTCGATGGAACGGGTATTGACCCGGTTGCGGTCCACGAAAATCCCGGAAATCCGGCCGCCGGCCATATAGGCGTCATAAGTCAGATAAACCCTGTTGTCATCGGCCTCGTGATGGGTCAATTTGGCATCGATGAAGGGCTTGTATTTGCGGTGCAGGAAGGCATGGGAGAAATCGCAGATATTGTCCATCACCATCGAATGATGGGTGCGCCAGGTCAGGTCCGAGACAAAGTTGGCCCACGGGTTGTCCCCGTCGAGTTCGGGAATGGCCGGAATCTCGCGCTCGCCAGCCAGTTCCGGATCGCCGGGGAATAGCCAGATAAGGCCATAGCGGACTTGCACGGGATAAGTCCGCAGTTGTCTTTTGATCAGCGGTTTGCCGAAGCTGTCGTGGGAGTAGTCCTCCAGCCAGCCCTCCCTGTTGAAGGACCAGCCGTGATAGGCGCAACGCAGACTGCACTTGTCCACCATGCCATGGCTGAGTTTGAGCTGACGGTGGGGGCAGCGGTTTTGCACCGCCGCGAGTTCGCCGTCCGCGCCGCGGTACAGGGCAATGGAGGTGTTCCAGAAGATCACCTCCTTCACTTGGCCTTTCTTAACCGCGCTGTCGTATTCCACCACATACCAGCGATCAGGGTCCATTCCGGCAGCACGAGCCTTTTGCCGCGCGTTCCTGGCTTCTGCAAAGACGGGAGGCGATGATTGTGTCTGCTCATTGTTCATGATTGGAGGGCTCCGGTTCGTGGTTAAGTGGATTGTTTACTTGGCCGGGACAATCAAGCCCCGGCGCACGAAATCTTCATAGGCTTCCTGCACTGCCTGGGACAATTGGCCGGGCTGGTAGCCTAATTCCTGTTTCGCCTTGTCATGGTCGGCCCGCCGCCGCATCTGGAGCAGGCGCACCGCACCCGGCGTGAAACGCCGGGGCAGGTTGGGGAAGGCCCGGTACCAGGTCTTGTCCGCGACTTCGGCCAGGGCCGACATCAGCCACGGCGACAGTCGCAGCCGCGGCGGCGGGCGGCCGGTGACTTCCCGAAACAGCGACATCAGGTCGTCGACGCTGGCGTAGGCGGTGCTGAAAATGTACTTCTGCCCGGATCGTCCATGGCGCATGGCCAATACATGGCCTTCGGCGATATCGCGGCCGGATACCCATTCGAAGCCGCCGGGAATGTAAGCGCGCAGAGCGCCGTGAGCGTAATCGATGAGTACGCGGCCCATGCGCGAAGGCTCGTAATCGTGAGGACCGATGATGGCGCAGGAGGTCGCGACTACCACATTGAGGCCATTGGCGTGGGCCTTGAGGCACTCATGCTCGGTGAGGTGCTTGGTAAAGCCGTAGGGTAAATGGCGATCGAAGGGATAGAACGGCATGTCCTCGTGGCTGGAGCGGCCGGGCTCGTAGCCGGTGGCGCTCAGCGAACCCGACACCACCACCTTGTCGATGCTATGGCGCTCGGCCGCCTGGAGAATATGGATAGTCCCGCGGACGTTAGTCTCATATACTTCGCGTTTATGGGCCGCATTACCTTGAATGGTCGAAACCAGCGCGGCGCAATGATAAACGCGGGCGCACCCGCGCATGGCGGCGGCTACCGCTTCGCTATCGCGCAGGTCGGCATAAACACGCTCCACGTCGAGCCCGTTCAGCGCTCCATTTTCGCGTTCCGAATGCAGCATCACCCGTACTTGCTCGCCTTGTTCGAGCAGGCGGCGGACCAGGTTGGCGCCAAGGTGTCCGGTAGCGCCTGTAACAAGTGTTATGCCAGTGTTCATCGCATTAATCCGGGATAGTGCCGCCCAGGACTAAAACGGGAGATCCGGTCCAGGCGCGTGAAGATCATGGATGTTGTTTTAAATTCTGTCCGGCAAATCATTATATTAATTTCACTGAGTTATTCCACGCTTAACAGTTAGCCCTGATAGAGCTGTTCAAGGCCTTTGAACAGGGGTGCCATAGCCGAAATAAGCCAGGGATTTAATTTTTCCGAGATAATGATAAAAAAACGCCACTGACGAAACCTCGTTTATCATCAAAGGCTTGATAATGGAAATCGCATCCGAAAGCAGTTTGATTGCCTTGGGAAAATTCAAAATATTGTCACGTACTAAATTGTATGCACCGAATACCGCCAAAAAACAGAATTGCTTTATCAGGGAATAATGTTTCCTGTTCAGGCCGGCCAATACGGCAATCGATTCCTGCGCATTGGCGCCGCCGCACTGCAGGTATTTGAATACAGCCCTTTTAAGCAAATCGTTGGACATCACCGCGTACAGCGCGTTGGCAAGAATATTGAGATTGGCGTTTGCCTCCTGTCTGTCGCGGTAATAGGCTTCGATTTTCTCGTGAATCAAATCGGCATTATTGAAATCAGGCATGGCCAGTAAATGCGCGCTCAATATCTGGATATCCGAGAACACCGCGGTCAGGCCGCCGCCCGTTAAAGGATGGCGCATGTTAAGCGCATCGCCCAGCATCACCGCGCCTTTCCGGATGATGGGTTTTGCCGCCATGTAATGGTTGGGCATGACCTTGAATCCGCCTTCCTGCAGGGCCAGGTTATAGCTGCCGAGCATGCCGGCGGGAATGTAAGGCGTTACATTGGTATCGAGATGTTGCTGGAGCAACTGCTTTCTAGGCAGCTGTTCGCCCGGAAAATCGATCAACAGCCTGATTTCATGGCTGGAAATCGGATAACAAATGAATGGCGTCGGTCCCGATAAAAACACATGGCCATGTTTTGGAAAAGGCATCTCGCAGTCTTTTAGTATCAAGCCGATAAAATAAGACGTGACGGTTTTTTCATTATTGCTGAGATGCACTCTGAAATTTGAGAAGAATCCATCACTGGTAATGGTTAAGGGAGCATGAATGGACTTTATTCGGGAGGTAAGCGAATCCCGGTAACTGACGCCGATAATCTCATGTCGTTCGTTTTCCAGTAGTTGCAATGCCTTGCCCTGTATTTGCGTAACCGAGGCATTGTTCAGCGCGGAGGCTCTTATTTGCTGCAAAAACCGGCCGTTGTGCAAACCCATTCCCTTGTAGGGGGGCGGATAAGGAATAGTGGTTTTTTCCTCGCCCTGCAGCAGGGCGTAACCTTCAACCGGCTGTGCATCGAACCCTTCCAGTAAATGCCCGAGGCCCATTTGCTCCAGCGACTGAACGGCGCCGGGCTGCAGCAATTCCCCGACGATGCGTTTTTTCTCTTCGTAGGACGGATCGATTAATGCGATCCTGATGTCTTTGGGCGCCAGATAAGCCGCGATGGTGGCACCCGCCATGCCAGCGCCGATAATGCAAATGTCGAACTCTGACTTCATACTGAGCCCCTGGATAAGAGTGCTTTTAGCAGGTTGAATGTATTATTTTCGCTGGACATACTGTTTACAATATCGGTTCAGTGCCCAGACAGGAAAAATATTCCTGTAATTAGCGTAAGTTATCATGCAGTTGTAATTAAAAACTCCGGAAATGCTTTCCTGCGGCCAATCGCCTGTATGGGTTTGTCTGTTCAACAACAGAGTGATTCCTGACTCGATCACCTTTCTGTCGCCAAAATCAGCCGCCATCAGGGCCAGCAAGGCCCAGGCGGTATTAACCACTTGAGACTTCGCCGCTTCGGTATAAACCAGTTTGGAACACGATTCGAACGTTTCGCCCCAGCCGCCATCGGCTTTTTGCTTGCCGGCCAAAAAGCCGCTGGCTATGTTGATTCTGTCCGTTAAAATCGCATCGTCATGATAGCCCTTGCCCCTGGCCTTGCTGATCGCCTCCACGCCAAACCAGGTCGCGTAGGTAAAGCAGACCGCCCAGCCGCCATACCAGGAACCGTCCGCTTTTTGTTGCTTCAGGATGAAATCCAGTCCCGCGCCGATCGCTTTGCGTATTTCGCTGTTTTTAAAGTCAGGATAGGTTTCCTGAATTTCCAGCAAGGAAATCACACAGGCCGCGGTGCATTCCGTCCATGAATAATCAATCATAATGTCGGCAAACACTTCGGAAGGATTGAGCTTTTCCAGCCATTTGGGCGCTCGCGTCAATTCATAAGTGGCCCAGCCGCCATCGGAATTCTGATAAGAAAGGATAATATCGACCGCCTTTTTGATGCGCATTACATCAATCGCTGGATGAACCAGACCTGAATGATGCACCGCCAGCGCGGCACTTAAGCCTTCCGCCGTGCAATCGGCAACCGGCCAGCCATTGTCAGGCGTTGAAAAAGGCCAGCTGCCGATCATCGGATGACGGAAAAATTCGGCATGCGTCGGGTGTTCGGCCTTGATCTGCGACTGATCGATAAACCGATAGCTGTTTGCAATCGTCGCCGGAAACAGTTTGCCCAGGTCGCTTTCCAGCATGGCGCGGGTTGCAAACGCGGTATCCCATAGCTGCGAGCCGTTGTAGCCATTCATTTTCATGCCGTCTTCCGCAACCCACAAATAATCGTACCAGCGCGCGGTATGCTTTTTGAATTGCGTTGAATCCTTGCCGTAGGCATGCCAGATGCAAATGGAATTAATGGCTTGGTTGACAGGGCCGATGTTGATGTAGTTGGTCTGCTCGTCCTCGGCATTGAGGTATTTTAGAATGTAGTCGGTGGATTTTTTTCTTAACCAGGCGCATTTGAATTGTTCATAACTATTGGTGAAAAAATTCATCCACTTCAGTATCGGAGACAGCGTGGTGTAGCGGTCCTTTTCGCATACGGCATCGCGTTGTTTCGGCCAGTCGATGGCGGCGAAATCCTGGTTATAAAGCTCCTCTCTCAAGGACAGGATCAGTTCATTTTCGGGTGCTTTGATGCGCTGCGCATAGCAATAGGCCATCGGCAAATAGACCATGCGGGTGTGGCACCAGTAACGCCAGGGATGGACGGGCAGCCATTTGGGAAACAGCCACATTTCAGGAAACAGGCTGTTAAAGCCCTGCCAGTCATAACAATTCAAAACCGCCAGATAAAACTTGCCCCAGGAGGGAATGCCGGTTGCGCCGCCGTTGTTTTTGATCCAGGCCCTGGCCTTGATCAGCTGCTGATGATCTTTATCCACGCCCAACAGGCGCAGCGACACATATTGCATGACGGTGCCGAATAGGGTCGATTGACCTTCGATATGCATGCCCCAGCCGGCGTCCTGGTTTTGATGATTGAATAAATACAGCTTCATCATTTCCCGATGCGCTCTGGGAAAGGGTGTGCCGGAAATATAAGAGGCGATCAGCAGGCCAGGCAACAGAAACAGCGGGCCACCGTAATCCCCCGGCCAATGTCCGTCTTCGCTTTGCAGGTAGGAATAGTAGTTAATGCCTTTGATCAGCGCATCGATGACTTTTTGCTCTTCGGGATTGCTCGATTGCGGAATCGGGCCGCTAAATTCCCGGAACTTCGCGTTAATGGCGGTGTTTCTGAAAACCTGGTCGCCGGAATTGGGATTGCCGGATTTATCAAACTGAAAATCCTCGGCAAATCGGGCGATGTCTTCGTCCGAGATGTCATCGACATTGTGTAAATGCTCTTCGATATCCTTTGAGCGGGGCTTGAAGGCCCAGATTTGCCGTCCTTTTTCAGTAAGCAGATGCCAGTTCTTCCAACTAGGTTTTACATGCAGCATAGATTCTTTTGAGGTCCCTTTGAGCTTGATTGAGCGGTAAATGCCGAGGTAGAACGGATGGCATCCATATTTTTTAACTTATTGATTGAACAAAGCAATACGTACCATTACCAACAGGCCTTTCAGTCTTTTCAACAGGCCGGGCGGATTGCGCAAACGCTCATGGCCGGGCAACAATTGACCTTTGGCCAGTTTGCCTATTTTCCTTTTTACGGCGGGATCAAGCTTGCCGTCGGCGGCCAGTTCAAAAAACAGGGCTTTCACATTGCCCAAATCAAAAAAATCCCGTTGCCATTCCCACTGAAAATTGCCGCCATAGCGAAACCAGGAGCCGCCGATGCCGGCTACTTCATAATGCGTGCCGTCTTCTCGCAACGCGGGAGATACCTGGCGCCACAAGCCTATCACTTCGCCCTGTTTTTCATCGATCAAAATGCGATGGTATGGGTAGCGCCATTGCTCAAAGCCTTCCATTTGCACGCCTAAAGCCCATTCTTCAATCTCTTTGCGGCTGCGTGCGACAAATTCTTCATTAGGTCCGATATTCCAGCGGTACTCGGCGGTCTCGGTATACATCCTGCCCAGGTGTTTGGGCCAGTTACCCTCTTTTTCCGCGTCACGATTGGCCTGCAGCCAACGTTCAACCATTTCTTCAAGTTCTGCCCGAGGATATGCGGCCATTGTGTATCCCTATTTCAATTCAATTTTAATTGCCCGGGTCGGGCAATATTTTTCGGCTTGCCGGGCTTTGTTCAACAAATCCAGCGGCGGGTTTTCCTGTAAAACGCTGACATTGCCCGCATCGTCCACATGAAAAAGTTCAGGCGCTTCAGCCATGCAGGTGGCATGGCCCTGGCAAAGCTCTCTGTCGATGTTTATCTGAAATTTCGCGACAGTCTGAATGCTTTCCTGCACGGTATTTGCCGCTGCCCCGGCTTCTGTAATTGCCGTACGTTTGACATATCGGACCCGGCAAGGCGAGACCGGCTGCACCACCATTTGGGTGAAGTCATCCTGATAGCTGTCTTTGTCGTCGACCAGTTCGAAAGTATACCGCCGTAACAGAATGCTGAAAATGGCTTTGAGCTGCAGCATGGCAAAAGCGTTGCCGCTGCACTTGTGCTTGCCGCCGCCGAAGGCAATCCAGCTGAACGGCCTGGCATCTTCCTGGCGCGTTTGTGAATAGCGGTCAGGATCAAATTTTTCCGGGTCCGGGTACACAGCCGCGATGCGGTGCGACACGCGCGGCGAAGCGCATACGTATTTTCCGGCCTTGACCGTGTAATCCTTAAAATGAAAGTCCTGCATCACTTTGCGAATTAAAAATATCAACGGCGGATGCAGGCGCAACACTTCTTTAATCACATTTTCCAGTACCGGAATTTCCCGCAGCGATTGAAAAGTGACTTCGCCATCGGCGCCGAAGTGGGCGTCGAGCTCATTCAGCACCCGATCCAGCTGTTCCGGCCGGCGGGCCAGTTCCAGCAAGGTCCAGGCGGCGGTGCCCGCCGTGGTGTGATGCCCCGCGAACAGGGTGCCGATTAACATGCCCGTTATTTCATGCGCCGACAGGCGGCTGCCGTCGTCATAGGTGGCGTCGATTAGCATTTGAAACGCATCTTCGCTTTTTTCCGGTTTCCGGGCTCTTTTGGCAATGATGCCGGTGACTAATTCCTGCAGTCGCGCGCGCGCTTTATCCCGGCGCCGAAACACGGGCAAGGGCAGATAGGGGAAAACGAAGGCCAGAGGATTCACGCCTTTTTCAAGATCATGATAAATCCCGGCAAATTCCTCGTTCAGTTCATAACGGAATTCATCGCCCAGCAGGCAGTGGCTGGACGTGTAAATGGTGAGTTCCTTCATAAACTCAAGCAGATCGATCTCGCCGGTATCGCCCCAGCCGGCAATCATTTGCTCGACTTCCCGGACGATCACCTGGGCATAGCCGCGCATCGGCTTGTCGCGCAATACGGGCATCAGCATCTTGAGTTGTTGGTCTTTTTTATGCGGCGGCGCGTCGAAAACCACGCCCTTGCCGAAAATAGGGGTCATGATTTTATAGGCCTGACTTTGATCCAGCTGGGCGTCGGGCGCGCGAAAAAAGGCTTCATTCGCTTCAGGGCCGGTCATCAGCACCATTTTTTGATGAAACATACGGAATTCACCGATTTCCCCCAGCTGATTCCTGAGTCTCATCATGTAGTCGAAGGGGTTTTTGCCAAATTCAAGCATATGCCCCAACAGCGGCAGGGCACCCGGCATTCTGGGGGGCGCTTTGCCGGAAGAAACGGCTTTTTCGGTGTTCGTCGTAGTCATACTCGATCTTGTTATATTTGTGTATTAAGGAACGCCGGTTATAAATTCCACGTTCCCCACCGCGCATTAGCCTTCTGACCGCAGCAATAGACACATAAAAGCGGCCAATTATGACATACCCGGGGATTTCCGGGATAGCAAAGTAGGATTTTTTAATAAAATAGAACGTCTTGCCGGCAATTCCTATCGATATTGCTGAAGCCGCGTTCATCATTAAATGCCGAAAACCATCATTGCCAGGGCAGGCGGAGAGGGCTGGGTCAATAGGGAGTTAAAGGGGCGAAACCGTTGATGCGCTTTGCCTTCAATTGCCGCAAAAAGCCCCACTTGTTCGGGAGCTAAAATGCCCAAGACGAGTTAACTAATGGAAATATAACGTTATTTGTATTTTGTCAACTTTGACAGAGCGTTTGAAATTGATTAAGGTAAAAAGTCGTTCCATTTTTTACAAGGCTATCAACCCGGTTTAAGTGTTTGTACCCGTTTGCTGATAATCGCGTAATTTCCTGCGCAGCATTCTGTTTTCCAATTAAACATGTATTAATTGGAAGAAGTGAAGGCGGCATTCAATGAACAGATCAGAAATCTTGTTACACATCAAATTTTGTCTGTTGGAAAAATCCTTACCCGTACCTATGTCCGTATGAAGCATGATCAGAAAATTATCCTCATACGCTGAAATTTAATTGACCTGATTACAAAATGAAAAAGAGCCAAATACTGTTTCTTGCGTTGTGCTTAACCATGGCATCCTGCACTCCACCAAAAGAAACCGAGACTGTCGATACTTACGAGGTTATACAGCCCATCGTAAAAGACACTACCTACAGTAACGAATATGTCGCCGATATTCAGTCGGTGAAGTATGTCGAGGTGAGAAGCAAGGTTAAAGGTTATATTGAAAAAATTCATGCGGATGAAGGCCAGCCGGTAAAGAAAGGGCAATTGCTGTTTACGCTTAACGCCCTGGACTTTGAGAAAGAAGTGCAAAAGGCTGATGCCGTTTACAAGAAGGCCGTGGCGGACTTGAAGGCAGCCCGGGTTGATTTGAAAAACGTAAGGCTGCTGGTGGATAAAGACATTGTGTCCGGGACGGAGCTTGAGGTAACAAAAGCAAAAGTGGATGCATTAAAAGCCGAAGTGGCAGAGGCTCTGGCCAACAAAGAACAGGCTGCCTTACAGCTTTCATATACGCAAATAAGAGCGCCTTACCAAGGCATTATCAACCGTATTCCGAAAAAAGTCGGCAGTTTGATAGCGGAAGGCGATATGTTGACCTCCATATCCGACAGCCGGGAAGTCTTCGCCTATTTCAACCTGTCGGAAACCGAATATCTAAACTACATCACCGCTGAAGGGAAAAAAGCAAAAACCGTTGATTTAAGACTCGCCAATAATGTGCTCTACGGCTACCAGGGAAGAATAGAAACCATTGAAAGCGAGTTCGACCGGGCTACGGGCAATATCGCTTTCAGGGCAAGATTTCCCAATCCGAATGGAATTTTAAAGCATGGGGCCAGTGGCAAGGTCATCATAAACAAGGAGATGAGAAATGCTTTGCTGGTGCCACAAAAGTCAACGTTTGAAATACAGGACAAACTTTATGTTTTCGCGGTGGACCGGGAGGGTGTGCTTGAGCAAAGAAATATCATTCCCAAAATGCGGTTTGATGATTTTTATGTCGTAAAGTCCGGTTTGTCGAAAGACGAAAAGATACTGTACGAGGGCGTCGGCAATGTCAGGGATGGCAACAAAATACGCTTTATTCGTGTTGATTTGGAAGAAAACATGGTGTTAAGCCGGAGAGATTAACCCAGCGACAATTATCATTATGACTGCAAAATTCATTCATCGTCCGGTATTGTCCATCGTCATATCGATTCTTATTACGTTGATGGGCTTGTTGTCCTTAACTCAACTGCCTGTCACTCAATTTCCCGATATTGCACCGCCGGAAGTCAATGTGACGACAAAATTTACCGGCGCCAATGCGGAAGTCGTCGTCAAAGCCGTCATAACGCCGCTTGAGCGCGCGATCAATGGCGTGCCCGGCATGGCTTATATGTCGTCTGTTTCCGGCAACGACGGCAGCGGCGAAATCCAGATTATTTTCAAAGCGGGCGTCGACCCGGAAGTGGCCTCGGTCAATGTTCAGAACAGAGTGTCCTCGGTATTGGATGAGTTGCCCGCCGAAGCGATCAAGGCGGGGGTCATTGTCGAGAAAGTGCAAAACAGCATGCTGTTGTATATCAACCTGCTCAGTTCCGATCCGCAGCTGGATGAAAAATTTCTCTACAATTTTACCGATATTAATGTTTTAAAAGAACTCAAGCGGATAGAAGGGGTCGGTTTCGCCGAAATATTGGGCTCAAGGGAATACTCCATGCGCGTTTGGCTCAGACCCGACAAGATGATGATGTACAACATCTCGGCCGCTGAAATCATTGAAAAACTGAAGGCGCAAAACGTGGAGGCCGCTCCCGGCAAGATAGGGGAAAGCTCCGGTAAAAAGGCGCAGGCACTGCAATACGTTTTAAAATACACCGGCAAGCACAGTACCCGGGAAGCGTATGAAAACATCGTGATAAGCGGCAAGAACGATGGTGAAATTCTGCGGCTTAAGGATGTGGCCGAGATCGAATTCGATTCCCAGGATTACGATGTGCTTTCCAAGGAAAACGGCCAGCCCTCCGCCGCCATTTTGTTAAAGCAGCGTCCGGGCAGCAATGCCAAGGAGGTGATCGACAATATCAAGACTACCATGGCCGAGATTAAGGCGAACTCCTTCCCGCCGGGCATGGACTATACCCTGAGCTATGATGTGTCCGAGTTTTTGGACGCTTCCATCCATGAAGTCATTAAAACCCTGGCAGAAGCCTTCGTGCTGGTGGCCCTGGTGGTGTTTATCTTTCTGCAGGATTTCCGTTCCACCATCATCCCCATCCTGGCCGTGCCGGTTTCACTGATCGGCACTTTTTTCTTCATGCAGTTAATGGGTTTTTCGCTTAACCTCATCACCCTGTTTGCCCTGGTGCTTGCCATTGGTATCGTCGTGGACAATGCCATTGTGGTCATTGAAGCCGTGCATGCCAAGATGGAGCATTCGGGCATGGGAGCCCGCAAGGCGACCGAGCAAGCCATGCGGGAAATCAGCGGGGCGATTATCGCCATTACCCTGGTGATGTCGGCGGTTTTCTTGCCGGTGGCCTTCATGGACGGCCCCACGGGCGTTTTTTACCGGCAGTTTTCCCTGACCATGGCCTGTTCCATTGTCCTCTCGGGCATCACCGCGCTCACGCTGACGCCCGCGCTTTGCGCCTTATTCCTTAAGAATATGCATAACGACAAACAGGCTAAAAAGTCGTTACTGCAAAAATTCTTCGGGCGCTTTAACAGTGGCTACGACAAACTGTCCGGCAACTACAGGAAGCTGATCGGAGCTATCGCTAACAGGCGTTTGATCACGTTCGGCATATTGATCGCATTCTCCATAGGCTCCGGCTTGATCGGCCGGATCGTGCCTTCGGGGTTTATTCCCGAGGAAGATCAAGGCACTATTTACGCCAATATCACAGCACCATCGGGAGCGACCCTTGAGCGCACCGAGAAAGTGTCGGATGAAGTGCAGCGTATCGCATCGCGATTGCAAAGCGTCAATTCGGTGTCAAGCCTGGCCGGGTTCAGTCTGCTCTCGGAAGGCACCGGCGCCGTGTATGGCATGAATCTGATCAGCTTGAAGAACTGGGATAAAAGAACGGTTTCAGATAAGGACGTTATCCGAACGCTTGAAGACAAAACCCGGCATATCAAGGACGCCAGCATCGAATTTTTCACGCCTCCGCCGGTGCCCGGTTATGGCAACTCCAGCGGCTTTGAAATGCGCTTGCTGGACAAAACCGGTTCGGCTGACCTAGCGAGGCTGCAGACAGTGGCCGAATCCTTTGTGGCGGAACTCAACAAGCGGCCCGAGATAGAGAATGCATTCACCACTTTCAATGCGCGTTTTCCGCAATTTTTGCTGCATATCGATGGCGATAAGGCCGCTCAGAAAGGCATCACCGCCGAGAATGCCATGAGCACGCTTCAAACGCTCATCGGCAGCCAATACGCGACCAACTTTATCCGCTTCGGCCAGATGTATAAAGTCATGGTGCAGGCGTTGCCGGAATACCGCGCCCAGCCTGACGACCTGATGAAGCTGTATATCAAAAATGATGCAGGGGAAATGGTGCCTTTTTCTTCTTTTCTCTGGACTGAAAAAGTCTATGGTCCGGAGCAGGTGACACGCTATAACATGTACACCTCGGCCATGGTCAACGGGCAGCCGGCAAAAGGCTACAGCAGCGGACAGGCTATCGCCGCAATCAAGGACGTTGCCGCGCAAAAGCTGCCGAAGGGTTTTGGCTATGATTGGGCCGGGTCATCCCGGGATCAGGCGCAGGCCGGCAACCAGGCTATTTACATTTTCCTGATTTCCCTGGTGTTCGTATACCTGCTGCTGGCGGCGCAGTATGAAAGCTTCCTGCTGCCCATGCCGGTGATTCTGTCTCTGCCGATGGGCATCTTCGGCGCCTTGTTCTTACTGATGGTCATGGGGCTGGAAAACAATATCTATGCGCAAATCGCGATGATTATGCTGATCGGCATTCTCGGCAAAAACGCCATTCTGATCATCGAATATGCCGTCATGAAGCACCGGCTGGGAAAAACGCCGTTTGAAGCGGCCGTTGAAGGCGCCGCGCTGCGTTTGCGGCCTATTCTGATGACCTCCTTTGCGTTTGTTGCCGGGCTTATTCCACTCATGTTCGCTTCCGGCGCGGGAAAGATAGGCAACAATACCATCGGCTCGGCAGCCGCGGGGGGCATGATTTTCGGCACAATTTTCGGGGTCATCGTCATCCCCGGTTTATATGTGGTGTTTGCGAAAATCGCGGACAAGCGCAAACGTAACGGAAGGAAGGAAGAAATTGCGTTATCTGAAACTATTTGACTGATTACGCAGTGAGTCGAATTCAAATGGATTTCAAACGCATCGTTAACCGGGCTTTCAGGCCACGCAGCAAGAGAGGATAAAAGTTGCGCTGCCTGCCACCTCAAACGAGGGGAGCAAAATCGCCCGTGCCTAGAGCAATCAGCCGTTACCCGAAAACAACGGCTGTTGTAAAAATTGACTATTGTTATTGACAGGCCTGCCTGAAAAATACAGTAGGGTACGCAGTGCGTACCTTCTCCAGCGGTTCCGGTGAAAGTCATCCCAAAAGGTACGAGACTGTGAAAGTATTCGTTTTTTGAAATTTTCACCACAATATGTTGTGCATTTGATATTTGTATATAACAACATATAGACATTGAGGAGAAAAATTCTGAATACTTTCATAGTCTGGTACGCGATGCGTACCCTACCGGATTTATGAAAATCTCTGACGCCCTATCGGTCAGTGAATGGCTTGTTTTTCATGGCGACGCATGTCTGAAGGTAATGTTTCCGACTAATGAATAAAAGCTCTAATATCTACTACGTAAGAGTAAATGAAGAATCAAATTTTTAACTCCCTGATCTTGTCGTCCTTGGCGATGACCTTCAGTGGATGCTCGACACTCGATACCCACTTGTCCATTCCGGAAAAGGCAATGCCGGCAAGTTTCCAGGGTCAAGAAAGCAGCACAACCACGAGCATTGCAAACATCGACTGGCGCCAATACTTTGCCGATCCGCATCTGGTAAAGCTGATCGATACCGCCGTCAGCAACAATCTCGATTTGCAAATGGCCTTGCAGCGCATTGAAGTATCGCGCTCAAGCGTGAAACTGGCCAACGGCGCGCTGCTGCCGAAAGTGGATTTGAATATAGGCGGCAGTGTGCGCAAATTCGGGCTTTACACCATGGACGGGGCAGGTAACGCTTCCACCGAAATCACGCCCGGCCAAATCGTGCCCGAACACTTGCCCGATATTTATCTGGGTCTGCAGGCATCCTGGGAAGTCGATATCTGGGGCAAGCTGCGAAACCAGCGCAAGTCAGCGATTTCGGAATATCTGGCAAGCATTGAAGGAACCAACTTCGTCATTTCAA
Source organism: Methylobacter sp. BBA5.1 (assembly GCF_000746145.1). Lineage (NCBI taxonomy): Bacteria > Pseudomonadati > Pseudomonadota > Gammaproteobacteria > Methylococcales > Methylococcaceae > Methylobacter > Methylobacter sp. BBA5.1. The sequence goes on along the minus strand of NZ_JQKS01000025.1, from coordinate 59,438 downwards.
ATCTGGTGGCCGATGTGGCGATTTACTATAACAAATTGCTGGCCCTGGACAATGAGCTGGACATCATCAGGCAGACCATACAGAAACAGCAGGAAGCGCTGGAGGTCATAAAGCTGCAGAAACAAGCGGGCAGGGCGAATGAGCTGGCGGTACAGCAATTCAACGCGCAGCTGCTCAATACGCGGATTTTGGCCCAAAAAGTGCAGCAACAAATCACGGAAGCCGAAAACCAGCTAAATTTCCTGCTGGGGCGTTATCCGCAACCCATTGAACGGTCGAAAGAGCTTTTGTTCAAGGTGGTTCCCAAACAAATTGCATCCGGCGTGCCTTCGCAATTGCTGGCGAACCGCCCCGACATTCGCGCGGCGGAGTTTCAGATTCAGGCAAGCAAATTTGATTTGAAAGCGGCGAAGGCGGCTTTTTTTCCGAATTTCAATATCACCGCGACTTTGGGCTTCCAGGCATTCAACCCCGAGTTTTTATTTGCGTCGCCGGCCTCGCTTGCCTATTCCGTCATGGGAACCCTGATTGCGCCGCTGATCAACAGGAATGCGTTGAAAGCGCGGTTCAATACGGCAAAGGCCAATCAGTTGAGCGCCATGTACAACTATCAGAAAACCATTCTGAACGGTTATGTCGAAGTGGTTAACGAACTTTCAAAAATCGAGAATTTGCGGCAAGTGCACGCCCTGAAAAAGCAACAAAGCGAGGTCTTGAAAAAGTCCGTTGCAACCTCCAACGAACTCTATAAAACCGCCAGGGCAAACTACCTGGAGATTCTGATTGCCCAGCAAAGCGCCCTGCAGGCCAATCTCGAACTGATCAATGTCATCAAGCGCGAACGCATAGCGGCGATCAATATTTACAAGGCATTAGGCGGCGGATGGACATAATGGCGGCAGTCAGTCAGCAGGAGGCGCAGTGAATCGGAGCGTATGGTCATAAGCATGGAATCGCAGGTGCGAATTCATTCGCACTGGAACCCGCACCTGCATAGAAGAATCATCGCATGCCTACATCATCAATTGCCGGTGTAGCGTTCGACAATCTCCACACGCCGGTTTTTTGCACGGCCCTGTTCCGTCCGGTTAGAAGCGACAGGTGCCACCATGCCGGCTCCCGCCGGTGTCAGACGCTGACTGTCGATGCCATGCTCCGATACGAGCATGTTTACGACGGCCTGGGCCCGGCGCTGGGAAAGGGACAAATTATAGTCGAATGCGCCTTTGCCGTCCGTGTGCCCTACAATCAACAGTTGCATACCGGGATTCCCGGCCAGGAGCGCTGCCAATTGTTTAATCTGGGGCGCTGACTCCGGCTTAATCTCCGCCTGGTCGAAGTCGAAGTAGATGCCGTAGATGGCAATCCGGCCGTCGCGCTCCAAAGCCTGCTGCATTTCGCTGGACTCGACGACCGAGATCTTGTCGGCTTCCATCGGCTTTGATTCAACGACGGTCACGGCGACATGCGGCGTCAAGCGGCGGTTTTTGGTCGCTTTTGTTTCGACCCCGAGCATGCCGACGGTAACCCGGCTGTCCGCTCCCGCTTTCTCCGCCAGCAGGTAGACGCTCGTGTCCCAGGTTGTGGGCAGGCCGATTTGTCCCTTTCCGGCCGTCCAGAAGGTCGAAGCCGCCCGGGCCGGCGAGCATTCATTCGCGCCCTTGCAGAAAAAGCGGATCTCGAAACCCTTTGAACGCAATGCCGCTTCGTAGTTACGCATGACTTCCAGGACCGAGCGGTCTCCCGGTCCCTCATATCTGATCGACGTAAGCTTCCCGGACAGGTCCACCTGCCATGCCTCGGGCTTGTCCTTCTCGCCGCGTTCCAGCGCTTTGCCCGGCAGCTTCAATTCTTCGTAGGCTTTGGTCTCGTAGAAGTTGATGTGCGATCCTTCATAACGTCCGACCAGGGGATGATCGCCGGAACCGGCCAGATCGGCCTCCTGCGCTTGCGATACGCGGCCTGACAGGGCGGAAGCGGCCAGGAGCAAAAATAAAATTCTCAACGGCAGCTTCATGCGTTTGCCTCCCTTTGTTCGTTTCCAGCGAAAAGCAGCGTCCCAGTCACAGGATGTACTGACGACGGGAGGCGCAGCGTTCGAAAGCGATGCGCTTCACTGCGTCGCCTAGAGCGCCTACTTTTGGTCAGCGATCCTATGCAAGATTCCAGTTTCAGGGAGTCGTCTTTAGCCAAATGCCTGATGGCCGGTTCCGTCCCTTGAACGACATGCATGCCTGAATGCCGTTTGATGAGTTCAGGTCTGTTTTGCAGGTGGTTGCGGAAGTTTTTCAGTTTGCTAACGGTTTTATCCAGAATGAGCATTGCATTCATAATGCCAGGTTCCTTTTCCATATTCGCATGAGGTAAAAAGCTTGCCGGGCGCGGCCTCGGAAAGCAGAAAAAACATGACCGCATTATAACCGCGCTCCGGTTAAGTGCAATGTCAGGCCGGTTTTGAGTTTGTGATTCGTTGCCATTACGTGCCGCCAGCAAGGGTAGTAGCGGCCCGTCTACGATACATTATCATTGCCATTAACAGCATACACGCCACCGCAACGGCGGCGGGAAACAGTACTGTCGTAATGGAATAATTCTCAAGCGCTATCATGACGAGGATATTGCGGACAACGAACAGGGAAAAGAACAGCAAGGATTCTGAATGCGGAAAACTATACGCCTTCCTGAACGTTGGTCCGAACCCGAGAACATCGACGGTTGTAAGAACGACAACGGCCCACAATGGGTCGGACGAAAAATACCAAAGCGGCAGGGAAGACATTGCCAATGTAAAAAATAGCCAATCCGTTTTTGTGATTGTAATATCGGCACGCTTAACGTAAGCGAGGAATGCAACAAACACCGTTATGCATCCGGATACCCCGATGGGCCAGGCGCCCACACCGCCTTTATCTTCGATCTGTGCAAGAAAAACCACGAAGGTTGTGGCGCCCCAAATGATCCAGGAAAAAACATGGGGCTTGGTCGCGCCGCTAATGATTGTCCGGATATACGGAACAAACGCCGCGAAAGTAAGCGCGATAGCGACAGCGCTTAAAATCTCTTTGTAAGGCATGACTCCCATATGTTCTCCTTTGTCCAACAAAATATGCCTGTCTTATATACCAGAATCATTATAGAACAACCGTTTTCTACAACCCCAATAGTTATAAGGATTTGGTCGTCAATAACTTCCCTGTTTAAACAGAGGATGTGCCGATGCCAAGAGGCGCATTGTTCGCGAGCGATGCGCTGCACCGCATCGCCATACCCGCCAAAGCACCAATCGGATTGCCGGCAAAACAAGATCAAATCCCCTTGCGCAACAGCCATCAATTAATAATGCCCGAAGTTTACTGATTGATGGGGATGAGTATTTCGGATAGCATTGGCGGCCGTTTGGGCGTAACGCCTGTTTTTCGCATCAACTTCATCGTCCTGTCGACCATCCTGAAATGAACAAACTCGCGCTGATTACACTGATATGGCTAGTCGCTTCCTATTGCCAGGCAGATTCCTATGAAGGCACCGCGCTCCGGATAGACCCGCGGCAACTGGAACGCCGGATTCATCAGGAGATCAATCGCGAGCGGCAGAAATACGGCCTGGCGCCACTGGCGCGGGATGAAAAGCTGACCGAGATAGCGCGCAATCACAGCCAGGACATGGCCAGATACAATTTCTTCAGTCATATCAATCCGCGGCATGAAGACCCGACCGCGCGCGGCAAACGGCAGGGATGGAACGAAAAGAAGCAAATCGGCCCCCGTACCTGGAAAACCGGTCTGGCCGAAAATATTTTCCTGAACAGCCTTTACAACAAAATAGTGACGACAAGAGAGAACGGCACCGTCAGCCGGGAATATTTCTGGAATAATCCGGACCAGCTCGCGCAAACGACAGTACAGGGCTGGATGGACAGCCCGCCGCATCGACACAATATCCTGTCTCCGCTGGTTGACCGCCAAGGCATCGGCGTCGCCATATCGGGCAATGACGTGTATGTGACGGAGGATTTGTTTTAACAGGGATAGACGCGGTTATCGCCGACCCTCAAGCTCTTTAATCAGGACCTTCATTTCGTTAATCTCCTTGCGTTGGGTCTCGATAATGGCGTCGGCAAGCTTGCGGACGCGCGGGTCCGAGATGCGGGCACGCTCGCTGGTCAGGATGGCGATGGAATGATGAGGAATCATGGCCTTCATGTAAGAGACATCGTCCACGGTGCTCTGGCTGCGGACGAGCCACAGCGCGAGGGCGAAAACGAGCGCGCTGCCCGCAAAAATACCTGTATTCACGCGCCGGTCGGGGTACATATTCAGCATGTATCCCAACATGATGATAGCCATTGTCGCGCCCATCACGATCGCCATGTACATGCGTGTCTCGCTGAAAACCACATGCTCTAACTGGTAGGTGTTCAAATACATCAGCACCAGCATAACGACGGTTGAAGTCGCGATCATGGCACCGAATTTTGCGTACTTGCTCATAGTGATCCTCCGGTGTAAATGTGGATTGCCACTGCGGCACGGCTGACGCTTGAATCAGGTCGTACCGCTTTTTACCATCAACCAGTCCCCATTGTCAGCCGGCGGGCTCTACGATAAAAATGATGGAAGCCGGAGCACGGGTTTTCGGGTTCACGGGTTCGAGTTGCTCAACAAGCCTGAAGCCGTTTTCCAGAAACAACGATTTCCAGGTTTCCAAGGTCCTGAAGTACCAGGGCGCGGGATCGGTGAATGCATCACTGAATCCGCTCCAGCTTCCTTCGCGCCAGCCGTCCTCATAATGGTTTTCCCCGCAACCTGCCACAGGGTGAATTGTCTGAATAATAAGAGCACCGTGCTCATTCAATAAGGAGGGGATTTGTTGAAATAAATGATTAACGGATGTCTCGCCAAGCAGGGAAAAATTGCACACGACGACATCGAATTGTTCACCGAGCGCTTGCAATGACACGTCCTCATAGGACAACACCCGAAACCTTCCGCCTCCATCATTTGCGGCAGCCTCGACAAATTCAGGCACGATATCGATGCCCAGCGCGTTTATCCCCGTACGGGCCAATTCCCTGATAAGCCAGCCTTCACCACAACCGACATCAAGAACGGTGTTTGGTTCTCTACGCAATATCGCATTCACGACCGCCTTATTCGTGATCAGCATTCTGTTTTCGATTTCACCGTGACGGACAGCCGCGATCCAGGGCTGAACATTCTTTTTCCAGGACGCTATGATTTCGTGGTCGGTCAGTTTACTCATGGGTCGGTTATCAGCTGGCGTCCGCTCTTGAACGCGTTGTTATTTTGATGGTTTTTCAAACATCGGCACAAATTCCCCGTAGCCGCTTGCTTCCAGCTTGTCGGCCGGAATGAAGCGCAGCGCGGCTGAATTCATGCAGTAGCGTTTGCCGCCTGTGGCCTGCGGGCCGTCGTCGAAGACATGGCCCAGATGCGAGTCGGCCAGGCGGCTGCGCACTTCGGTGCGCGAGATGAAAAAGCCGCGGTCTGTTCGGAGGGTAATGCTGTCCTTGCTGATCGGCCTGGTAAAGCTCGGCCAGCCTGTGCCGGAGTCATATTTATCCTGCGAGCTGAACAGGGGTTCGCCCGAAACCACATCGACATAAATGCCGGGCTGCTTGTTATCCCAGTATTCATTATTGAACGCGCGCTCCGTGCCTTCGCGCTGCGTCACCTCGAACTGCAACGGCGTCAGCCGGCTTTTGAGTTCCTCCGGAGAAGGCTTTATAAATGATTGGGCGTCCCAGGCGAAGGCCGTAGCGGCCCATAACGATAAGGTCAATGATAAAACGGCTTTATTCATGGTAAAACTCCAAAACGTTACCTGTTATGACATCTCGGTGGCAAAACTGTTCAGCAAGGCGGTCAGGGCAACCGTGTATCGCGTCTTTTTGCTCCTGCAACAGTGCCCATCAAAATTAGTTGGGTACAACCGGAATTTGTTCGATGGTCTTGCCCGAATTTATTTTATTTTACCGAAGTCGCGGGCGCGGCAACCATGATGCCATCTTGCGCGAACAGATCCTTAATAACTCCATCCAGTCCTTGGGCCGGGTCGTAAATACGGCCCCCACGAAAACGAATCAGCATGCTTTATCCTTACGCAAAGTCGAGAGTCAACAATAACCGGCGCGGTAAGTCCGGGTTGACTTGCGGCGAGCGGTGTACCGCGCCATGTTGTTCATTGCCTTCTCAGGTACGGCCTTTCACCAAGCCCACCGCATAGGCCGGCATGGCGGAAATGGCATCCGGGTCCAGAATGAGCCCGGATTGCTCGTCCTTAAGTCCGCCCAATTTGCCGCGGTCAACATAAGCGTCTTCCAGCCATTCCGTGCCGATACCGCCATAGGTGCAGACCAGGCGGCAAGTGACCGAATCCACATGAAAACGCGGGTACATGGGATGGTCGGCATGCCGGACTCATGCTTGATCCGTCTCGGCAAGCCATTGCGGGAAATCGTCCCGATAGGATATCCAGACCGCGGGTCCCGCGGCCAGTTCGTCATCAGTCAGCAAGCAACCGTCCAATTCAGCACGCGCTTTGTCGGCATCGATGTTTTGGCCGATAAAGACCAGTTCCTGTCGGCAGTCGCCGAAAGGCGACTGCCAATTGACCAGAATGTCAACGGCATACTCTTCAGGCCATTCAGCTTCCGGTACCGACGCCCACCAACGGCCGGCGCAGCCATGTTGCATGGTCCCGCCGGCTTGTGACCAGCTACCCGCCCACTCGGGGCGCGAGGCCAGCCAGAAGAAGCCCTTGGAACGCAACAAGGTGCCGTTATTCCAATCGTCACGATGCAGATAATCATAAAAACGGCCGGGATGGAACGGTCGGCGGGCGGTGTAAACAAAACTGGCTATGCCGTACTCCTCGGTTTCGGGCGTATGGCTGCCGCGCATTTCCTGCAGCCAGCCGGGGGCCTGCTCCGCCTGTTCAAAATCGAACAGGCCGGTGTTGAGTAATTTATGCAGCGGCGCCCGGCCCATGATCATCGGGATGATTTCGGCGTCCCGGTTCAGGGATTTAAGGATGGCTGTTAAATTGGCCAGCTCATCGCTGCATACCAGGTCGGCCTTTGAAATCAGAATCACGTTGCTGAATTCAACCTGCTCGACCAGCAAATCGGCGATGTTACGTTCATCATCAATGCCCAGTTCGGCATTGATGTCTTTCAGCGACTGGGCTTCCAGATAATCGCGCATGAAATTGACCGCATCGACCACTGTTACCAGCGTGTCCAGTCTGGAAATGTCCGACAGACTGACGCCGTCTTCATCGCGGAAAGTAAAGGTTTCGGCAATCGGCATGGGTTCCGCGATACCGGTCGATTCGATCAGCAAGTAGTCAAAACGGCCGGCCTTGGCCAAATGTCCAACTTCCACCAGCAAGTCTTCCCGTAACGTGCAGCATATGCAGCCATTGCTCATTTCCACCATTTTTTCCTCGGCGCGATTGAGGGCGACCTCGTTTTTAACGAGCGCGGCATCAATGTTGATTTCACTCATGTCGTTGACGATCACGGCAATTTTCAGGCCCTCGCGGTTAGTCAGGATATGGTTAAGCAGCGTAGTTTTGCCGGCACCCAAAAAGCCGGAAAGAACAGTCACGGGTAATATTTTCGAAGTCATGAAAAGGGGTCTCAAGGGTTAGGGGAGGGCAATGCAATATGATGGAAATGTTATAACATAACATTCAAAATAACAACTCTTTAAGGCATACGGCAACGATTCCTTGCTAAACCGATCTGAATTCAACTTACTGCGTAACATCCGTTAGTAATTCACTATTGTCATAAACTTAAAAGTTGCACAACGAAACTCAAATCGATTTTCAGACGTGGTACTTTCATTCTATATATGAGTTTTTTGGTACAAAAAATAGCCCTAAATCTGCCAAAAATGAATTTTTTAGAGGCATAAGGTCCAGTACCAAAATAACATTCGGAGGACGCTATTACCTCGAGAGGCCCGAAGGTGGGCCGGACTGGGGCTGCGCTTCGGTGCGCAGTTGATGTTTTCAAAATAGTCAATTCCCGATGACCTTAGGATTTGGTCATAAATAAGTTCCCTGTTTAAACATAGGATGTGCCGACGACAGGAGGCGCACTTGTGCCCTTTAGGGTATCGTTCGCGAGCGATGCGCTTCACTGCGTCGCCTACTTTTGGTCAGCACATCCTATGCAAGATTCCAGTTTCAGGAAGTCATTTTTAGCCAAATCCATAGTAATGGGCATGGCATAAATCAAGGAATTGTAGGTGCGAATTCATTTATGCCCTATGGGTACTTGTGCCCTTCAGGGTATTCGCACAGTGCGAATGAATTCGCACCTACACCGGAAATTCATCCGCGCACTTGAGGAAGTTATTTTATGCGCGTTCCTTAGCAACATCGCACTTCCCGCATAACCCGGGAGAGGGTGTAAGAATGGCCGCCCGCGCAACCAACCCTGGATTAAGGAGTATTAAGCATGAGCAAACCCTACATTCGCCTTGACAAGAACAATGCTGCCGTTTTGCTGGTTGATCATCAGTGTGGCCTGTTGTCCATCGTCCGGGATATCGAGCCCGACAGGTTCAAGAACAACGTCCTGGCTCTGGCCGATCTGGCCAAGTATTTCAAGCTGCCGACCATCCTCACCACCAGCTTTGAGGATGGGCCCAACGGTCCTCTCGTGCCCGAACTGAAGGAAATCTTCCCCGATGCGCCGTATATCGCCCGGCCGGGTCAGATCAACGCCTGGGACAACGAGGATTTTGTCGAGGCGGTCAAGGACACCGGAAAAAAACAACTCATCGTCGCCGGCGTGGTCACTGAGGTCTGCGTGGCTTTCCCAGCCTTATCCGCCCTGGAAGAAGGCTATGAGGTCTTCGTGGTGACCGATGCCTCCGGAACCTTCAACGAACTCACACGGTATTCTGCGTGGAATCGCATGTCGGCGGCGGGTGCCCAGCTGATGACCTGGTTTGGCGTGGCCTGCGAATTGCACCGCGACTGGCGCAACGATGTCGAAGGCCTGGGCGCGCTGTTCTCGAACCACATCCCCGACTATCGAAACCTGATCAACAGTTACACCACGATCAAAAGTGGAAAGTAAGCGTTAAGAAAGTCGCAACTCAACATAGGAGATAGAACGATCATGGTCTATATCGCAAAAACAGTTTTCCGGAAAGTGTTTCTGGGTTTCGGCCTGCTCATCGCACTTAGCGAGATTACTATGGCTCAAGTTGAGCCTTTCGCCAATTCGGCCGACGAGACTTACGCACTTGCGAGAGATGCGTATCTCTACGCTTATCCATTGGTGCTGATGGATATCACCATGCGGCAGGTAACTAACGTGCCGGATGCTACCAGCGTGCCCATGCGCGCACCGGTCAACCAGTTTGCGCATTTTCGAAAATATCCGGATGCGGAGGCCAGGGATGTGGTGCGCTTCAATTTCGACACGCTTTATTCCTTCGCCTGGCTGGACGTCGGTAAGGAGCCCGTCGTGCTGTCCGTACCCGATAGCGACGGCCGCTACTATCTGGCACCCATGCTGGACATGTGGACGGATGTGTTCGCGGTGCCAGGATCTCGCACCACCGGCGGCAAGGCCGGAAATTTCGCCATCGCATCGCCAGACTGGCAGGGAAAATTACCGAACGGCGTGGAACTCATTCGCGCGCCCACGCCGGTGGTCTGGATTATGGGCCGCACTCAGACCAACGGTCCGGATGACTATGACAATGTTCACAAGGTGCAGGATGCCTACAAGCTGACGCCTTTGAGCCGGTGGGGCAAAAAATATGCACCGCCCGAGAAATCGCCCACGGATCCGGCTGTCGATGACCAAACGCCGCCGCTGGTTCAGGTCAACAACATGAGTGGCGTTGATCTTCTAAAACGGTTTTCGCAACTGCTGAAGAAGCATCCGCACCACGGCAATGATTACCCCATCCTGTTTCGCATGCGCCGTCTCGGTCTACAGCCTGGGCACGAGTTCGACGCCAGCAAGCTTGACCCGGCCACTGTCGTTGCAATCAACGCAGCGGCGAAGGATGCAATAACCGACCTTCAGCAAGTGGTCGCCCAGGGCAAACTGGGCGAGACGGTGAATGGCTGGAACTACGTTGTGGCCGGCATGGGCACTTACGGCACCGACTATCGAATGCGCGCCATGGTGGCCATGGCCGGATTGGGCGCCAATCTGCCGGAAGATGCAATCTACCCCAACGCCTTTGTCGATGCGGATGGCAACTCGACCAGCGGCGAACATGCTTACGTTCTGCATTTCGAGAAAGGCAAACTGCCGGCCGCGAATGCTTTCTGGTCGCTGACCATGTACGACAAGGACGGCTTTCAGGCCCCTAATCCGATCAATCGCTTTGCAATTGGCGACCGCGACAAACTTGCCTTCAATGCCGATGGTTCGCTGGATATTTACATTCAGCACGAATCGCCGGGCCAGGGTAAAGAGTCGAATTGGCTCCCAGCGCCCAAAGGACCGTTTCAGGTCATGATGCGCATGTATTCGCCGAAGCCGGAAGCTTTGCGCGACGGTCCGGGTTTGCCGCCCATCAAAAAGGTCCAGTAAAGATGATGCGGGTGGCTTGAGGCTTCTTCTGCCGGGAAAATCTCACTCCACCACTTGCTTATAGGATTTGGTTGAAAAAAATGCATTGTAGGGGCGATTTTAATCGCCCAAGGGCGAATGAATTCGCCCCTACAGGGTGTTCCACAATATCGGGAACTTAATTTTGACGGAATCCTTATCTTCATTCTGATCATAGTCATCAAAAACACCAGGAGTGTATTTATGAAAAATCTATTACTAGCCACGGCTTGCACCGCCATGCTCTGGGATGCTGCCACAATGGCTGCATCCCAGGGTATTTCCTCTCAGGAAGCCCAGGAGATCGCGCGTGACGCCTATATCTATGCCTATCCGCTGGTAATGTCGGGTGTGACAATTCAAGTGGGCAAAAACGTCGAAGAGCCTGTCGGGACCAGCGCACCGCTCAATCAATATGGGCACATGCGGACATTTCCCGATGACACCTTTACCATCGTAGTCCGCCCGAATGCCGATACCTTGTATTCTTCGTTAGCCTATGACGTGACCAAGGAACCCTTGATCGTCAGCATCCCCGATGCAGGCGATCGTTACTATCTGATGCCCTTCATGGATATGTGGAGCGACGTTTTCACGGTTCCCGGAACCCGGACAACGGGGAACGCCGCGCAGACTTTTGCCATCATCGGCCCGAACTGGAAGGGACCTCTGCCGAAAGGCGCCAAGGAATACCGAAGCCCTACGGGAATCGGCGTGCTGATAGGCCGCACGCAGACCAACGGCAAGGCGGACTATGAGGCCGTGCGTAAGTTTCAGGACGGCATGAAGGCGGTACCCCTGAGCGCCTACGGCAAACCCTACACGCCACCGAAAGGCAAGGTCAATCCTAATCAGGATATGAGTGCGCCGCCCGACCAGATCGACAAAATGGATGCGGCCACCTTCTTCGGGATGTTTGCCGAGCTGATGAAGGACAATCCGCCGCACGCCAACGACTATCCGATTCTCGACCGCATGAAGCGCATCGGCATCGTGCCCGGCAAGTCTTTTAAACTCGCCGACGCGCCCAAGGCGGTGCAGGACGCGCTGAATGCAGCGCCGGCCGTCGCACTCAAACAGATCAAGGATGCCTGGAGCAAGGCGGGCGTTGAGGCGAACGGCTGGCGCACCAACCTGAGCGCTATCGGCACCTACGGGACGGATTATTTGCATCGTGCCGGCGTTGCCTATGGTGGTTATGGCGCGAATGTCGTAGACGATGCAGTTTATCCGACGGCGTTTGCCGATGCGGACGGCAAACCGTTCAGCAGCGATAACCGTTACGTACTGCATTTTGACAAAGACCAGATTCCCCCGGTGCGCGGTTTCTGGTCGTTGACCATGTACAATGATCGCCAGATCTTCGCCAGGAATCCGATCAACCGCTATGCGATCGGCGATCGCGACAATCTCGCCTTAAATCCGGACGGTTCGCTCGATCTCTATATCCAGCGGGAATCGCCGGGTAAGGACAAGGAGTCGAACTGGCTGCCAACGCCGGAAAGCGGCTCATTTACGATGAACCTGAGACTTTATTGGCCCAAGGCCGAAGTCCTCGACGGTTCCTGGGCGCCGCAGCCAGTCAAACGGGTTGATTGAGAGAAAGCCATGTTCGGTAAAACGCCTCGATGCCTGCGGGGCGGTGTGATCTCGCGTACTACGGAGCGCATCGTATCAAGCCAATACCGTGGCTCGCGCCAGGGCTGTATAATCCCTTTGAAACGCCTTATGGTCCAAAAATGAAGGAATCGAATCAATCAGACAAGTTGATCATCCATAACGCCCATAAAGCCACTTCAACAGAAAAGGCGGCAATAGCGTGGTCAGGGCCACCACGATAATCATGCCGGCATAAACCGCGTCAGTGAAAATGCCGCTTTCCTTGCCCAGTTCGGCAAAAATCAAGCCGATCTCGCCGCGCGGCACCATGGCGATGCCGATCGCCCAGCGTTGAAACCAGGATCCTCTGATGAACAGCGGGCTGATGATTTTTCCTGCCACGGCGGCCGCGAACAAGGTCGAGGAAAACAGCCAGACAAACGGCGAGTTCCACTCAATTTCCCGCAGATTGAGAGACAGGCCGACCGTGACGAAGAAAATGGGCGTGAACAAGTGAATGATCGGCTTCATTTGCGCTTCAATTTCATGCGCAAAGTCGATATCGCCGCCGGCCAGGGACGCGCCAAACGGCAGAAAAAAACGCCGCGACAAGGCCATGCCCGCGCTAAAGCCGCCGAGCAGTTCCGGCGCGCCCACGGCATGGGCGAGCCAGGCAAAAAACAGCATCAGCGAAACGATGGTGCTGGGAATCAAGCCCGGCACATCGCTCACGCTGCCGAGATGCTTGATGATAAACGAGATCAGCTTGGCGGCGATGGGCGCCAGAACAAAAAAGGTCAACACGGAAAGCAAGACCTTGCCGGCATTGATCAGGTTGATGCCGCCGCCTATGGAGAATTCGTACAACAACGCCAGCAGAACGACGCCGAGAATATCATCGAGCACCGCCGCGCCCAGGACCACCTGGCCTTCGACGGAGTCCTGGCGTTTCAAATCGGCCAGGACCCGCAAGGTGATGCCGATGCTGGTCGCCGTCAGCGTGCCGCCTATGAACAGAGCGACCAGAAGAGGCAATTCGAAAAACCAGAAGGCCAGGGAAAAGCCCATGATAAACGGCATGCTCAAACCGACTGAGGCGACGATAAAGGCCTTGGCGCCGGTTTTTGCCAGACGCCTGACGTCGGTTTCCAGTCCCACTTCAAATAGCAGCATGATGATGCCGATTTCCGCCAGCAGTTTAACGGCTTCAACCGGTTCGACCCAACCCAGCAGACTCGGGCCTATCAGCACGCCGGCCAGCAGTTCGCCGATCACGGCCGGCGCTTTCAGGCGAACGGCTATCTCGGTAAACAGGCGCGCCGACAGCAGGATGATGAGCAATGTTAAAAAATAGTCATGGACTGCCATTGGCCTTATATTCCACAGTAAAATTTGACCCAATCAGCATTATTTCAGTATCGATTGTTAATCGGCCTCTTTGATTCCCAGGCGTTTTAATCCTGCCATTCCTATGGATTGATGCCCTGATACCGTAAATGAACAGACACGTAGGGGCGAACCTGCGTGTTCGCCCTTGCTCATCGGTTCACCCTTGGCTTGCGGTTCTCCGATAGCCTGTTGTGCACCCGAAACAGGACGGACACGTAGGTCCGCCCCTAGTGTGCCCGGCATGGGCTAAAACTTGTTATCTGAAAGGAGATAACCGGAAGTAGTAACGACAACCGTAGCGAAGCGCAAGGGGGAAGCCGCGAGGCCAGCCTGAAAGAAGCGCGTAGCAAATGCACGACCGTAGGAACACGAACAAGCAGCGAGGCCGGGTGCGGGCGATGAGTGTGCTAGGGAGCACGAAATCCAACCGTTACCGAAAGACGCATCAGGTAGAGCTTGGCGGCACGGGCAGAAAGTTTTAGCACCTTACCCGGGGAGATCTCCCGAATGAGAGTTTGGGAGAAGTCAGCAGAGGCCGTAGTAGCGAAGAAGGCCTGGAAACAGGCCGGAGCGAAGGGCCGAAGAACCAAGAGACAGACCGTTGAACTAACTCCAGGGAACGGCGAACAGTACTCTGAAACAGACGGGCGTTGCAACTGCGGCAGCTACCCGGACTGGCGGCCGAGCGAGGCGGGTGGATTCCTGTCGGTAGCGAGGTAGCGGAATACGAGTCGAGACCTGGGCGAAGGAGAAATAGAAGGTGCTGAATGAAGATGTGATGGAAAGAGTCCTGAATCGGGACAACCTGCAAGAAGCCTACAAACGGGTCAAGGCCAACCAAGGATCGGCAGGCGTGGATGGGATGAAGGTCGAGGACTTTGCGGCACACGCCAGAAAACACTGGCCGGTAGTCGCAGAGAAACTCAGATCGACGACCTATCAACCCGGAGCGATTCGAGGCATAGCGATACCCAAGCCACAAGGAGGAGAACGAATTCTAGGCATACCGAATGTCCAAGACAGAGTGATCCAACAAGCGGTAAGCCAAGTTCTGAGTCCGATTTTCGAAGCGGAATTCAGTGACCATAGCTACGGGTATAGGCCGCAAAGAAGCGCGCATGACGCGGTCAGAGCGGCCAGTCGCTATGTGGCGGAAGGTAAAACGTGGGTAGTCGATATAGACATCAGTGCGTTCTTTGACGAAGTCAATCACGACATACTGATGGCGAAAATCGGCCGTAAGGTAAGAGACAAGCGCGTCTTGAAACTGATCGGTAACTACCTGAGGGCGCCCATGGAAAGAGATGGCCAGAGCATCAAGCGAAGCCAAGGCATGCCGCAAGGCGGTCCGCTCAGCCCACTGCTGGCCAATATCTACCTGGATGAACTGGACAAGGAATTGGAAAGCCGAGGCTTAAGCTTCTGCCGCTATGCCGACGATGTGGTGATATTCGTCAAAAGCGAAAGAAGCGGCCAGCGAATACTGGCCCGCCTGACGGAATGGATAGCCAAGCACTTGAAGTTGAGAGTCAATCCAAACAAAAGTGGAACAGGCCGTCCCTGGCATGGAAAATTTCTGGGATTCAGTATCAACAGTGATGGCAGCCCAAGACTCGCCCAGGCCAGTTTGGAGAAACTGAAAGACCAAGTCAGAAAATGCTGGAACAATCAGAACAGACTGGCGCTGGAAGAGCGGATAGAAGAATGGCAGCACTACATCAGAGGCTGGTACGCCTATTTTGGAGCCTGCATAAAATATCCGCTCAGCCGGGCAATAGAGGGTTGGATAAGGCGGCACATGCGGAAATACTTCTGGCAACGGTGGCATAACAAGCGAGGCCGAATGAACGCCTTAAAACGCCTAAAAGCTAAACCGTACCACCAGCACCAAACCAGTGTATCGGTAGGTGATTGGAGGATGGCAAGAAGTCCAATGCTACATGCGGTGCTTAATAACGTCAGGTTGAAACGATGGGGATTATGGCTTCCATCGGATTTTGTGACCATATAAGGTCACTGGGTTCAACCGCCGGATGCGGAAAACCGCATGTCCGGTGGTGTGGCAGGGGTGACGGGCGCAATCCCGTCACCTCGAGCCGATCAATGCATCCGCACGATACAGGCGACCTCATTGATTTGTATGAAATGAACAGACACATGTAGGGCGAACCTGTATGTTCGCCCTTGCCTTCATATCGCCTCTAAGCTGAGTTGAGCGATGGAAAAACCGACTCCTTATAACAGGCCGAAATATAAACCGCCATATAAAACCAAAACGGCGCAGGTTACTGGCAACGCCAACGTTTTGATCATGTTCAGCCTGGAGTAAAACGCGACCAGTGCCATGGATAACAGACCCCAGGTAATCAGTCCCATGGCGCAAGCTAAAATCGCGCCATTGGCGCCAAAGCGGTCGACCAGGTAAATATAGCCCGCACTGAAAACCGTCATTCCGGCCAATACCGATAACCCGGCGCTTTTCAGTTTTTTCTGAGCGATCAATACCTGGGATAACAGATAGCCGATGGCAAAGGGAATCAGCAGCCACAGGCTCCAGGCCAATAACTTGCCGGCGTCCGCATAAGCCGCCCCGAACAGCCAGGGCGTGACAATCGGCATGATATAAATGCTGGCTATCAGGGCAGGGGCCGCCAGAAACACTATCGCTTTGATCATGGTTTCGGCAAAAAAGACATCCTTGCCGTCGTTTCTTTGCGCTGCCCGGCTCAGCACAGGCAGCGCCGCCATCCCCAGGGACATGGGCACGGAACAGGACAGGGAGAATATTTGAAAAGCAAGCGCCAGAAAACCGATGGCTTGTTCGGGCAGCCGGGTGTACCGCAGCAGGATAACAGGCCCCTGCAGCAACCAGTTGATGGAAAAGCCTGAAATCAGCAATGGAACAGCCATGGCCAGCATGCGGGTCATGAATGCCGGCGCCCATGTCGGCTTGAGCGTGGCGACAAACCTTTTCCTGATCAGCCAGAACCCCGCCAAGGCCTGCAACCACCAGCTCAGGGCATGCATCAGGGCAACTTCAATAATGCCGCCATCGCCCAGCAACAGCCAGCTGGCGCCCAAAATGGCCTCCAGCGGCCTGAACAGGCCTTCCATGCGTAAACTGTAATGGGCGCGTTCATGCGCGATCAGGATATCCTCGGTCCAGTTGGCTAAAGAGCGGCCCAGCATGGCGATCGAAAAGACCAGGATCAAATGCCTGCTGAGCGGGTCGGGATTAAGCAGCCATCCGGCCAGCAAACAAATTGAACTGGCCGAAAACGCGGTAATGAAGCGTAACGTCAATGAAGCGCCGGCCAGTTGATGGGGATCGGTTGTGCTCCTGGCCAATTCAATGGCAATAATCCCCTGCATGCCGAACAGGGCGAGCGGCAGAAAGCCTAGATACCAGGCCTGAAAAGAGGCGAATATGCCGTAAATTTCCGGTCCCAGCAGCCGGGCGACCAGCGAAATATAAATGCCGCGCACAATAATGTTCAGCACACGGCCGCTGAACAGGTAACTGCCATTGGATAGGATAGAGTGAAACCCGCCGCCTGCGATTGATTTCATCGATACGATTGATCTGGCCAGGATTATAAATACAAGCGGGTAGGGCATCAGGCCACGTGGCGTGAAAGCTTCATTTCTTATGGTCGCCCAACTCGATTCTCCGCACTTTCTCCAGCGTCATTTCCAACAATTGCCGGTTAAAGTTAATCAGGTCCGCGAGTATCGCCATCACAAAAGTCACGAAGCCAATCAGCAGGAGCACGCTGCCCAGGATCAGTGATTGGATGTGGCCGCTGCCATCGCCCATGAAATAGTAAATCAAAAAGCGGGTGATCGGTATTAAACCGATGAACGTTAAGGCTATGGCGATATAGGCAAAAAAACGCAACGGCTGATACATCAGGTACATGCGCAGCATGCTGGACAGCTGCCGCTCAATAAACTTGGGTATGCTTTTGAACAGCCGCGACTCCCGGGTCTTGGGATTGGTGCGAATCGGCACCGAGGCGATAGCCATGTGCTTTTTGCCGGCCTGGATGATGTTCTCGATCGTGTAGCTGAACGGCGAGACAATATTGATGCGGATGGCGGCTTCCCTGGAAAACGCCCTGAATCCGCTGACGGTATCGGTCACATCCGTGCCGGACAGGCGCCGGACTGTCGCGCTGCCGACCCGTTGCAGCAGTTTTTTAAATGGCGAAAAATGCGGAATGGTGCTGGTTTGCCGATCGCCCACGACAATATCGGCTTTGGCCTGCACGATCGGCTCAACCAGTTTGGGAATATCGCCGCCGTAATACTGGTTGTCGCCGTCGGTGTTGACGAT
This sequence comes from Methylobacter sp. BBA5.1, assembly GCF_000746145.1. NCBI lineage: Bacteria > Pseudomonadati > Pseudomonadota > Gammaproteobacteria > Methylococcales > Methylococcaceae > Methylobacter > Methylobacter sp. BBA5.1. Next base: position 41,499 of record NZ_JQKS01000025.1, on the reverse strand, counting down.
GATATCGGCGCCGCGCTTCAGGCATTCATCCAGGCCCTTGCGAAAGGTCCTGGCCAACCCCAGGTTCTTTTTGTTGATGATAATGTGATCGATGCCCAGTTCCGCGGCCGCCTCGACGGTTCTGTCGGTGCTGCCGTCATCGATAATCATCAGCTCGACCTGGTCGATACCGTCAATCTGGCGCGGTATGTCGGCGATAGTTCCGGGCAGCGTATGCTCTTCGTTGTAGCAAGGAATCTGTACAATCAGTTTCATTCCACACTCCTGGACTCGGCTTGTTCTTTACGCCTGTTTTTTTTAATGGGGACCTTGATCGTTTGCCCGACCACGGGCAAGCGCAGCTGCAGATAATTCTCGGTGGCCGGCTTTCTGTTCAGGTAGCGATAGATAAGCAGCTGCTGGTTCTGCAAAACAGGCCGGCTGCTTTCAACGTCAATCGTTTTTAATAATTTGAACGGGCCTTTTTTAAGGTACTCGCGGAATTTCTTGTGAATTTCGATGCCCGACACATCCCGGTTCTCGATCACGATGAGATCAATGCCATACTCATCGAGTAACTTGTTGATGTCGCTGACGGAGTGCGCGTGCACATCCAGCCAATTGTCCGGGAAAATCGAGGACGAGGTCAGCAGCTTGTCGGCGCGCAGCACATAAGTCGATTTTTCCTCATCCAGCGCCCGCATGAAATAAGTGAAGTAGCCGTTATTGTAGGCATCGACGAATACCGTCGGCAATTGCTGGTTATCCAGTACAAATTGCGCGGCTTCGTCGTATCCCGTTGCGTAATTGGGCGGCTGGTTGTAAATCTTATAGGTCTGGAACACGACCAGACCCAGAATCGCCGCGCTCATGAGCATATACCCGGCAACCTTGTGTTTCAGGTAATACAACGGCAGGACCGCGAACAGGCAAAAAACCGGTATCCAGAAAATTGGATAGCGCTCGTTTTTGCCCACCAGATACGTGAAAAACAGATACGTGCCAAGCAGCAGCGCAAGGGGGTAAAGAATTTTCCTGTCCTTTTGGATGAGTGCGGCAATGGCGCCGGCAATGCTCATAATCAACAGGGGCAGTGTCAGATGGTATTGCTTCAGCTTGACGAAATGCAGGGTCAGATTGTCCCAGCTCAATCGGGCAAGGTGGTAATGGCCTTCATTCTCCCCGAGCGACTGGGCCAGGTTCTGCTTGCCCAGCCATAAGGTGATCGCCGCCAGCGGCATCAAGGTGATCAGGACTATGGCGGTGCTGATCCAGAACTCCTTTCTTTTGACGTAATTCAGCAGATTGCCCTGCATCAGGCTGAAAATAGCGAACCACAACACCAGAAACACGGCGGTCTGTTTAGTCCAGCAGGCCAGGCTGAAAACCACGGCCGTTGAATATAGATAGGAAGGATTGTCTGTTTCCGTGTACCGGTAGAACAGATAACCGGCCAGCAGGCCCATGGACAGCACCGGCAGCTCGGCCATGGTATACCAGCCCCATTTGGCGATAAACGGCGTGGTGACCAGCACCAGGGTGGCCGCGAAAGCGGTTTGCCAGTCGAAAATCCGGCTGATCAGCTTAAACCAGGCCACGATGCCGACCAGGTAAAATGCCAGAAGCGCGAGCCGGCTGCTCCACATGTTGATTCCGAAAATGCCGTTGAAAATAGCCTCGACAAAGGGAAAGAAAGGCGGTCTGTAGCCGATGCTTAATGCCGGGTATTGGCCGAAATAGTTGATGGTATAGTCGTAAATGTGCGTGATCGGGAAGTCCCGCATGAAATCCAGCAGGAACACGCCATCCATCAGAATTCTGTCGGCATCCGGATAGCCGAGGCTGGAATTCTCGATTTGCCTGAGCGACAAAACCGTCATGACGCCGAGCACCGTAAAAAGCGCGGTCTTACTATCTAAGATTACTTTATTGTAGTTCATAGCATTTTATCTGTAGCAACCCAATGGCTTGGGATAGTTAAACTGCCGATCCACAAAGTCGGGGACTTAGTAGTTGTTTGCTTGTCAATGGAGTCTATTTTTTGAACGCCTGAAGGCGGCCGCCTTGTTCCTTAAGAAACAGTCGGAATGGCATTTACCTCATTCGCTTCCATCATTGATAAGGTTGCGGAGTTAAAAGTTCCCTGGGGCAAGATCTTAACTGATGTTACGCGGATGATTGGCTCGGGCGCTTGCAGGGCCGATTTGACTTGTGCCCTAGAGGGTATCCACACAGTGCGAATGAATTCGCACCTACAATTCTCTGATTTATTTCATGCCCATTACTAAGTACTAGGTTGCAGCATTAGCGGAAATCTGGCATGGAGACTAACAGGTAAACTAATGCGCAAGCTGCGCAATTACGCAAAGCGGCAGAGAAACCGCTGATGTTTGAACAGATCTCCGCCGCAATTTTGGCTCAGGCTAGATTAAAACGCTCAGTCTGCAACCGCCAGAATCACCGATCCGGCCTTGAAGACAATGGTTGCGGGCTGGCCTTTGCGCAAGCCCAGCGTTTCGACGCTGTCGTTGGTAACGGTGGCGGCAATCTGTTCGCCGCCGGTTAATTCAAGATCGACTTCGGTGTTGACCGGCCCCGGTTTGATTCCGGTGACCGAGCCGGGCAGCTGGTTTCTGGCGGAAATGCGGTAGCCGCCGAAATCGGTGACGATGATGATGTGCGAGGCCTTGACCAGCGCGATGACCGCCATGCCGGTTTTGATCGCCAGATTTTCAGCCGATTCCTTGGTGATCGTGGCGACGATGGTCGTGCCTCCGTTCAGCCCGACATGTACCGAGGCATTGACCGTGCCGATAATGACGTCCTTGACTGTTCCCTTGAATTGATTTCTTGCACTGGCTTTCATGATAAAACTCCTGATAGTGATTAATTTAAGATCGAGGTGCCCTTGATTTGCACATAAACCCCCATGCCGACCTGTAAGCCCAGCAACAGCGCCGATTTGCAGGTGATGTGCGCCAGCAATGCCTGATTGCCGACCTGTAGCCGCACCACGCTCTGGCCTCCGTGAGCGTTGGCCATCCCTGTGATGGTCGCCGGCAGCACATTGAGAATGCTGGTGGCGGCGGGCGCCTCAAGGGCGATACTAGCATCGCGGGCATAAATTTGCACGCGCAGCGGCATGCCGACCGCGGCATCGATCGCGGGCAGGCTGAGCGAGCCGCCGGCAAAAGCAACGCGGGTGAGATAATAGTCGGTTTCGTGCTCGATGACGGTAACCGGCCAAACCGTGGCCGCCTCCCGGTCCCGGGCCAGCGGCATGTCGAGACGGCTCAGCGTTTCCGCGAGCGGGCCCGAAGCCAGCGCCTGTCCGTCCGCCATCATCACCAGGTGGTCGGCCAGTTGCGCGACTTCCTGCTGGGAATGCGTGACATACAGCACCGGAATGTTGAGTTCCCGGTTCAAACGGCCGAGAAACGGCAGGATTTCCTGTTTGCGTTGGTAATCCAGCGCCGCCAGCGGCTCGTCCATCAGCAGCACTTCGGGATTCAAGGCCAGCGCGCGGGCGATGGCAACCCGCTGCTTTTCGCCGCCGGACAGGCGATCCGGCATGCGCTTGAGCAGATGGCCGATGCCCAGCAAATCGATAACTTGCCGTAGTTCGATGGCGTCCGGCGGCTTGCCGATCCGTTTTCTGCCGAACCGCAGGTTTTCGCTTACCGTCAGATGCGGAAACAGATTGGCCTCCTGAAACACATACCCCAGCGGCCGTTTATGCGTGGGCAGAAACACGCCGCGTTCGCTGTCCTGCCAGACCTTGCCGTTGATTGACAGAAAGCCCCGCGGCGCGCGCTGCAGGCCGGCGATGCAGCGCAGCAACGTGGTCTTGCCGGAGCCGGAAGGGCCGAACAGCACCGTGACGCCGGAACCCGGCAACCGGAGATCAACAGCCAGCTGAAAGCTGCCGTAATCGAGTTGAAAGCGGGCGGTAATCGGTTGAGTCATCTCGGAAGTCATTTCAATTGATGGGCTACGGGATGGGTTTTTAATGCGGTGTACAGCACCAGCAACACGCTGAACGAAAACGCCAGCAAGCCGCCGGCCAGCCAGTGGGCTTGCGTGTATTCGAGCGCCTCGACATGATTGTAGATTTGCACCGACACCACGCGGGTTCTGTCGGGAATGTTGCCGCCGACCATCAAGACCACGCCGAATTCGCCGACGGTATGGGCAAAGCCCAGGATCGTCGCGGTCAAAAAGCCGGGGCGCGCCAACGGCACCACGACGCTGAAAAAAGTGTCCAACGGGCCGGCGCGCAAGGTGGCCGCCGCCTCCAGGGGATGCTCGCCGATGGTGGTAAAGGCGGCCTGCAGGGGCTGCACGACAAACGGCAGAGAATACAGTACCGAAGCCACGACCAGACCGGCAAAGGTGAACGGCAAGGTGCCCAGACCCAATTCCGTCGTCAGCCGGCCGATCGGACCGCTCGGTCCCATCAGCACCAGCAGATAAAATCCCAGCACGGTCGGCGGCAACACCAGCGGCAAGGCTACCAGGGCATTGCAGACGCCTTTCCAGCGCGATGTGGTACGGGCCAGCCACCAGGCCAACGGTGTGCCCAGCAACAGCATCAGCAGCGTGGCGAGGCCGGCGACCTTGAAGGTCAGCCACAGGGCGGCGATATCGGCGGCGTTCAACATCGTTCAGGTCACTCGGCAACGCCGTAGCCGTATTTGCGGATAATCGCCAGTGCTTGCGGCGATTTCAAAAAGCCAAGCAGCGCCGGCGCGGCCGGGTTATCGGCGCCGGTTTTCAACAGCACCGCATCCTGCAGAATAGGGCCATGCAGCTTGCCGGGCACAATCCAGCCGGAACCGCCGGCGATTTTGCCGTTGTCGATGACTTGCGACAGCGCCACGAAACCGAGTTCGGCATTACCGGTGCTGATGAACTGATGGGTTTGGGCGATGTTTTCACCCTGCACGAACAAAGGCACAAGCTTTTCCAGCAGTCCGGCGTTCTTCAGCACCTCGACCGCCGCCGCACCGTAAGGCGCCAGTTTCGGATCGGCCAGCGCCAGGTGCCTGAAGCCGCCTTTGCCCAGGATCTGGCCCTGCTCATCGACCAGACCTTCTGTCGCCGACCAGAGCACCAACTGGCCGATGGCGTAAGTGAAGCGACTGCCGGTCACCGTCAAACCGGCTTGTTCCAGCTTAAGCGGCTTTTCATTATCGGCTGACAGGAATACTTCATACGGCGCGCCATTCTCGAATTGGGCGACAAATTTGCCCGAGGAACCGAACGACAGTTTGGCACTGTGGCCGGTGGCTTGTTCAAACGCCTCGGCGATTTCGGTCATCGGCTTGCTGAAGTTGGACGCGACCGCGACCAGCGTGGTTTCGGCATGCGCTATCGCCGTGAGCGAAAACAGCAATAAAGTCAGAAAGAAGCTCTTTGATAATACATACAAAGTCAGCAGGACGTTCCTTATAGAATTAAATGACATGGTCGTTCTCCATAATAAAAAAAATGCTGCCGCGGGCGGCGCGCTACTAAAATCGGAATAAGCTCTGGACATAAAAATAATCAAGATCCCCGGCCTCCGGCGCCGATGGCGCGTTCTTGGCGAATTCACCTTTGAACAGATGCGCCCAGCCGGTTTCCAGGTTAAAGCTGCTGTTGACATTCCAGCGTGTCGCCAACTCCAGTTGATGACCGACAAAATTGCCGGTGTTGCCGGTTTTGTCGCGCAAATTCGCGGTGGTCCAGGCGTCCTTGTCTTCCGCCAGCCAGTAAAACCGGTGGCTTAAAAAGGCTTGCACGTTGTGGCGCGGCTTAATTTTTATCCGATAGCCCGGCGTGTTGATATTGCTGCGGGCAAAGGTGCCGTAGATGCCGGTCGGTCCGTACTGAAAACGACGCGCGCCGTATAAAGTATCGAAACGTTCATCCTTGCCGTCATTCGGATCGCGGTCGCCGCTGGCATAGTCGTATTCCAGCGACAGGCGCGGGGACCAGGGCAGATCGAAGGTATAGCCGACATTGAAACTCTGATACCAGGCCCGATGCTGCAGGTCCTGGCCGTCGGAGGCGCTTTTACTGGCGCGCACCGTGCCGATCTGACCGATGGCTTCCAGTTCGAAATCGAACTGCTCTTTGGCGGGCTTGCGGTAAACACGCATGCCAGGGGTGAAATAGCGGCGATTGCTGGTGGGATTGCGATCCCGATCGCCCTCATCCAGATGGTACAAATACAGCTCGGCGTTGGTTTTCCAGGGTAAATCGAAGATTTCCAGGAAGCCGCCGGAGAACCAGGTCTGGTATTCCGGTTCATCGAAACTGTGGAAATGATCGAGCAGTTGCGCCGAATTATTGGGATAACGGCCGACCGGCTTGGTGACGAAGGCATTGAACTGCCAGTTGCCGTAATCGAGAACCCGCAGCCGCAAACCGTCAAAGGTATTGATGGTATTGCGGAACACGTTGCGGGCTATCAGGCGGCGGCTGCCTATGTTCAGGGTTTGCCGGCCGGCGATGACTTCCGCGCCCAGGCCGCTGTGAAAAGCGTTTTGATCGGCCCAGGCCAGATAGCCCTGGATAAAATCGGCCTCGTTGACATGGGTATTGTTGATACGGGAACCTTGATCGGCGCCGAACTGCCGTGAATCGAGGAACTCGCCGCCGACGCGCCAGTGGCCGAAACGCGCTTCCATCGACAGATTGATCTGCATGGCAATTTGCTGGTCGCCGCCCTGGCTGTTGGCTTTATAGCTGCCGTCCAGGGTTTCATAGCGGGTGCGCTGTTCCAGCGACATCGACAGCCATTCCGGCAGGTCCAAGGCATCGTGCAGATTCCAGACCGGTTTTTCGTATTTGCCGGTGCCGGTCAACGCATCGCGCATCTGGCTGGAAAACGAGGAGAAGGGCGGGGCGACGTAGCTTTTCTTTTCTGTCGCTGCTTGAACAGGACTGCTGGTCCCCATGTAAATGCTGCCGGCGATAATCAAACCGAGTGTATGGCCGGCACTCTTGCCGGTAATATGTTTTCTTTGCACGGTCAATCCTAATAATTATTGTAAATACGGAATCTGTAGCGCAATCCTTACTTTGAAGCCCCCCAAAAATAAGCATCGCTCTAATCTATTCGTTATAGACAAAAGTATATAACGACAATGGTTTTTAAGCAAATAATGTGCCAGTGATTCAGATGGCAATTATGTTATTGAGTTACGTCAGTTATTGTTGCTGAGTCAGAAGTGGATAATGTCGGGTTTCAAACATTTTGTTATGTTTTGTAGGTTGAGAGAGTGATCATTCACCCGTGTCTTTTCATCCCTGAAGCGTCATAACGTGTCCAAAAAGCGGATAAATGAGCGCTTCTTTCATTAACAGGCCGATAATATTGAGTGGGAATCGGGAAAGTTGACGTAGGGCGGCAACAGAAGCAAACGCCAGGCTCAATCCAGGCCAGCTTCATGCAAGACAGAGAAGGACTTGGTAGAAGGGCTTTGCCGCTATTTCTTGTTGTATAGGACTTACGCAGTTTGCCTGTTCATCCGCCGAAACAAGCGGGTTTAAAACTTGTGGGGGCGACTTCGCCTAAAGCGCCTACTGTTGGCAGCCGCCTTTTATCTGAATGGGCGACTGAAGTTGCCCCCACAGGCTTGCGTAAGCCCTTCTCCAAGTTGGTTAAAGGGATGCAGGCATTGACTGCCGCATCCCGCTTTCAGGTCAAGCGACTGTTATTCCTTCTTCTTGAATTTAGCCGCTTCTTCCGAACCGCCGGTGGCGTCGCCTTTGCTGTAGGAATGTGCGCCGACACCCGCCAGCTGGCCGCCTTGAACCACCAGATACTCGTCGCGGATGGGCCGGCCCTCGAAGTAGCACTCCAGAATCTCGCGGGTGCCGGCCGCATAGCGCGTCTGCGCCGACAGGCTGGTGCCTGAAATGTGCGGCGTCATGCCGTGGTGCGGCATGGTGCGCCAGGGATGGTCGTTCGGCGCCGGCTGAGGGAACCAGACATCGCCGGCATAGCCCGCCAATTGACCGCTTTCCAGGGCGCGGACGATGGCGTCGCGATCGCACAGTTTGCCCCGGGCCGTATTGATCAGGTAAGCGCCGCGCTTGAAATTTTTCAGCGACTGCTCGTTGATCATGTGCTCGGTTTCAGGATGCAGCGGGCAGTTCAGGGTCACGATGTCGCACACCTGGGTCAGGCTTTCCAGGCTGGCGTGATAGGTCAGATCGAGTTCCTGCTCGACTGATTCCGGCAGGCGGTGGCGATCCATATAATGCAATTTCACACCGAAAGGTTTCAGCAGGCGCAGTACGCGCAGACCGATACGGCCGGCAGCCACAGTACCGACTTGCATCGCTTCCAGGTCGTAGGAGCGCGCCACGCAGTCGGCGATATTCCAACCGCCTTTGATCACCCAATTGTAGGACGGGATATAGTTGCGCACCAGCGCGAGCGTTACCATGACCACATGCTCGGCGACGCTGTTGCTGTTGCAATAAGTGACTTCGGCGACAGTAATACCGCGCTCCATCGCCGCCTGCAGGTCAGTATGGTCAGAGCCGATACCGGCTGTCACGATCATCTTGAGATTTTTCGCCTTGGCGATGCGTTCGGCCGTCATATAGGCCGGCCAGAACGGCTGCGAAATCACGATTTCGGCATCGGGCAGTTCGCGGTCCAGAACGCTGTCGTCGCCGTCCTTGCTGGAGGTGACGATTAATTGGTGGCCGTTTGATTCCAGATACTTGCGCAGGCCCAGTTCGCCGGACACGCTGCCGAGCAATGTGCCGGGCGTGAAGTCAATGGCCTTGGGCGTCGGCAGGGTTTGCCCGTCCGGATAACGCTCCGGCTGCGGGCAGTCATCCCGTGCGTAGGAAGTCGGATAACCATCGATCGGATCATCGTAAAGAACACAAATAATTTTAGCCATTTTCCACCTCCATCATGAGTTGAATTTTGAGGAACGGTCCTGACCTTTGATTGATCGGGACCGGGGTTTATCCTGGCCAGATGACAATATTGTCCGCATTACGGCCGGAGGGCGTCCAATCGTTTGGAGATAGGGCTTGATAACCCGCGGTTATCAACGAATCGAATCGTTATTGCTGCTTCGAATCGTGATAGGCGACTCCGGTCCCGCCCAAGCCGCAATAACCGCGCGGATTTTTTTCCAGATAATCCTGATGATACGCTTCGGCGGACGTATAGTTTTTCAGCGGGGCAATTTCAGTGGTAATAGGTTTGGTGATGTCGGCCGCTTTTAAATTGGCCTGATAGATGCCCCGCGTTTTCTCTGCCAGTTGCCGTTCTTCATCGGTACGATAAAAGACGGCGCTCCGGTAATTGCTGCCTATATCGTTGCCCTGGCGATTGCCCTGGGTGGGGTTGTGGTTTTCCCAGAACTGGATCAGGACCCGTTCAAGCGTGGTCTGTTTGGGGTCGTAATAGACTTTGACCACTTCCGCATGGTTTTCGACGGCTTTGCCTTCCCGTATGGATTTTTCGGTATCGTGGAGCGTCTGGTAGTTGGGGTGGGCGATATCGCCTCCGGCGTAGCCGGCCTCAACATCCAATACGCCTGCCAGGATTTGCATGCGTTTTTCCGCGCCCCAGAAACACCCCATTCCCAGGACGATATAAGGCGTATCAGGACCAACAGCCGCTTTATTCAGGGAAGGATTGACGCTTTTGTCCGCAAGCACTGAAGAATTCAGCAAGACTCCAGTCGCGGCCACTAAAATGCCTATTATGAGTAAAGACCAAAATGCTCGATGCCATCTGTTCACAACTATGTCCTTCTTATACATTCAGTTACATAATGGAGCCACTCAGCTCCGTCTACGCTGTATGATCGTGTTTAATCGATATTGGTTGCGTTTGCCGGGGGAAATTATTTACTCGGCGGGGTTAGCGATGCCTCCCAAAAAGCCTGATGCCTTGTAAGTGCTTTGGAGAATGGGTTCAGGATTTATGCAGATTAAAACAGCTTTTATTATGAACTGATGTTACACATGGATCGTTTTTTATCCTGCTTGCCGCGCTGGCGATAGGTTGTTAAACCGATCTTTATTTAACTGGCGGAGTGGACCTCATCGCCTGAGTGGTCATGCACGCGTAGGTGCGAATTTATTCGCACTAGACTGAATAGTAAGCGTTTCGGGTCGAATACCCTATATCAGTTATGAAGCATGAACCTGTTGTTAAGCACGTTCTATTGGCCATGAATGGCTTATAATCGTGGGACTTATTCTTGCACCGAGTAAAAAGAAAACTGGAAAACAGGTTGTGCCGTTTTGGGAAACAATAAGCCGGTCGAGCAGACGATCAGCACTCACACGTTAAGAGAAAAATATGCCAGACAACCCGAATGACAACATGAACACCGCCTGGATCGAAGGCGAATTGCGGCTGGCCGGCATACTGGACAGCCGCATGATCGGCTTGCTAAGGGCCATCGACGAAAGCGGTTCCATCAATCAGGCCGCCAAACAGCAGGGCTTGAGTTACAAAGGCGCCTGGCAAATGATAGAGCGTGCCAACAACCTGGCGCCCAAAGTGCTGATCGCGACGACAACCGGCGGCAGCAAGGGTGGTGGTACCCGCTTGACTACTGCCGGTCAGGCGCTGCTGCAACTGTTCATGCAGCTCGAGCAACAGCACCGGCAGTTCTTGCGGCATCTCAATCAGACTCTGGCGGACGATCCCGAGATGGTGCTGCTTCTTAAACCGCTGTCCATCAAAACCAGCGCCACCAATCAGCTGTTCGGCACTATCACTGCCATTCAACCCGGCCCCGTCAATGTTGAAGCACTCGTCGAGCTGAAAGGCGGTGAGCCGGTTGCAGCTTCCATGAATCTGGCGGTGCTTGACCGGCTTGAACTTAATGTCGGCCAGGATGTGCTGCTGCTGATCAATGCCCCGGAGATCAGCATTGTCACCGAGTTCGGGCAGCAACAGCTGTCGGCGCGCAATAGCCTGTCCGGCACCGTGGTCCGCATGCAGCGGGACGGCATCGATGCGCAGATCGCGCTCCGGCTGCCCGGCGGAGAGAGCCTGGTTGCCACGATCACCCAATCCAGCGCCGAATCCCTGGGGCTGAAGTCCGGCATGCCGGTCAACGCCGTGTTTAAAAGCAATGCCGTCATGCTTGCCGTGGCGGCTCCGGATAGCGTGAATTCATAAATGACTGCAAAGAACGTGCAGTTCTTAAATTAAGACGGGGCTTATGCAATCATGTGGGGGCGACTTTAGTCGCCTTCTGCCCCGTCCTGCTTGAGTATATGCGCCGGGCATCGGCCGCAGGGATCACGCATAGCGTGCTGTTTGCCAATTTCCATCAAGATTACGCGGCGGCGAACCTTAGTGTGGCGCGCCTCGTCAAACGTTTTCCGAGGCGTTTTTTCGGTTTCGCCTACGTCCATCCGGTACGCGATAAGGGCAGGATTTTCCGCATGGTACAAACCGCCGTGGACGCATACGGCTTCGTGGGCATCAAAGCTCATCGGAAGGATGCGCGTATCAGCCGCGAGGTTTGCGAGGCGGCCAGGGCATATAACCTGCCGGTGCTATACGATATCGAAAATGAGCTGGCGACGGTGGATTGGCTGGCGATACATTACCCCGACGTCAATTTCATCATTCCTCATCTCGGGAGTTTCGGCGAGAGTTGGCGGGCGCAAACGGCATTGTTGGAGCGGCTGGAATCTTATCCCAACATCCATGCCGATAGCGCCGGGGTGCGCTTTTTCGATTTATTGGCACGCCTGATCGAACGCGGCGGCGCCCGGAAACTTCTTTTCGGCTCGGACGAGCCATGGCTGCACCCGGCGGTGGAACTCGCTAAAATTCGGCTTTTAAAACTTCCGCATGCCCAGGAACAGCTGATTCTGGCGGGGAATTTCCTTAACTTGATCGGAATGGAACGGCCTGGGGTTGTTGCTTGCTGAATTTTATTTCGATGGCTCTTATTGGATTCCGGGGATATATCCAAGTCTATTTGCAGCTTTGAGTTTGAGGTTCAGTATCGGCATATAGGGATAGCCCCAACACTCATGTCACCAACCGCCATTTGAACTTATTGATTGGCCGCTGCCGATCTAAACAGGTATATGCATAATGTTTTTAAGTGTCTTTCCGGAACGAGATTTAGGGCATTCAAAATGAGACTTTGGAATCATCCTGGTCCGTTTATCATGCGTAAAATGTGGGTTAAACCGTTTGGAAAACTTGGTATTCAAGCTCATTCTGGACAGTGATCTACAAAAAGTCATATGTTAGCCCGATCTGGATAATAACTTGTTATGCTGTTTAGATATTCAACATTACAAACTTAAATGCGCTTAACTGCACTTAATTGACAAGAGCAAACACTTAGGCTATCTTAATTGCACTTAAATGTTCTTAATTGAGGTGAAGAATGGCGCAATGTAGAGTTCATGTTTTGAAATCAACTGAAAAGGTTATGCCAAGTGGTTGGAGCTTGTGTTTTCAGTGGTGTTCATATAATTATGCCGATGGTGGTCAAGAAAGTGGATATAGGTTTATTTGGAAAACACCTAAAGGAAAACTTCAAGCCGCACGAGGACAAGCCAGAATACCAAATATTGCTTTAGCGCAAGAAATGCTTGAGCAAGCAAAACGCGAAGGTTGGGGATTTGAGGGCGAACCTAAATCTAGCTATTGAAAGCGTTGTCAAGCATAACAAAAATATAAACGCGGACGGAAAAAAGCGTTGCTCGTTTTACTCGCAATCACTTTTTCCCGCCGGTTATATCAGTCGTTAGGGGCTCAAGATAACCGAGCAGCTTGCCATCACATTAATAGCGGTATCTGTAGGCTTCGGCGCTGCCATATTCTTTTGCGTAGGCAACGTAATTGAATACGTCCAAAACCATCTTGCACCAATCCGTGCCATATTGGGATTTTAGCCCGCGTAGGTCCGATTAGCGCAGCGTAATCGGACGCATGAATTGCCCGGCACAGAGCTCGTAGGCTAAGTTGGTAAACCCAGCATTCGAAGTCATCAAAGCCGGGTTTCCGCAAAGCTTCAACCCAGTCTGAGCTTTGATTCTGACCTTGATTTGCCGCTACCGACTCAAAGCAGCTGAGCTGCTCGAAAATTCCAGAAAGACTGGCAGAAAATGGCCGGTCAGCACCCATTCCAGTCGGTTTAATTCGGTAGCGTGACAATTAAGGAACGCGCATAAAATAACTTCCTCAAGTGCGCGGATGAATTTCCGGTGTAGGTGCGGATTTATCCGCACAGTGCGAATGAATTCGCACCTACAATTCCTGATTTATTTCATGCTCATTACTAATTTAAAAATCTCCCGGATCGTCAGGCCATACTGAACCGCTACATCGGAATAGGTCATGAGGCTGTCTCGATAACCGGACCGCTCCGCTTGATGCCAGCATTCAATCTGCGATTTTTCAAACCAGAGCGTCAAGGCTCCTTGATTAACCAGGGACTCATTGTACGCTCGCCCATTCTTGAGCTTGTAGCAGGTTTTCGGATTCTTCATCTCCTAATTTGAGGATTGCAGAGAATTTATGCAACAAAGCCTGATTTTAAAAGTCTCTCATCCTGAAAACGGTTGCTCATTTTTAAGCTTTCAAGCTTTTTATTTTTCTGATCAACGATCAATATTAGGAGAATAATAATGAAGCATATCCTATGCACCATGCTTTTGCTTGGCGCCTTCTCCACAAGCAATGTCGCTGCGACTGACTCGCTGAGCAAGGCCAACCGGCTCCCACCAGACCTTGAGCGGAAAGTTCAGGATTTTCAGAACGAGGTCATAACGAAAGGGTACGAGACGGCACAGGGCTACTGGACCCTGTGGTCGGCCGAGGACTGCAAATATCCGCTCCAGACGGTCGGATTCTGCTACGGCAACAATCCGACCGCCCCATACGTGCTGGCCGCCGTCCCGCCGTGGGAGGACGAATTCGTGGACCCGAGCCTGAAGCTTACTCTCACCAAAACACGCAAGGGGACGAACCCAAACTACCGATTGGGTGAACGGGAAGCGCTGGTGGTCATGGCCGAGCTTCCCCCGCCGGCCCGCTACTTCGGGCTCGGGACGAATGTCTTCACCCGGAAGACCGAGCTCAACACAAATGACCCGGTCTATAAAAAACTGGACCAACCCGAAACGCAGGATCTGCTTGGGATCATCTTCGGACTCTCGCCGAATCCCGACCGCATGATGATGATCTCGTCCATCGGCGACACCATCAACAACGTCGTCATCGAGAAGCAGAGCAAAGAGAACTGGGGGCAGCAGCGCTTCTTCATAATCACGCCAGACAAGGAAATGGCGGACGCGATGACCGAAGCGCTCGAATCAGTGGGCGTCGATCAGAACCACGTATTCATCGAGCAGGTCTCCCCCGTATTGGCCAAAGTGGGATATGGGCCAGAGGCGGATGATTTTATCACCTACATCCGCTACTCGATGCCGAACGATCTCGCACTAGGTGAAAAATGGCGCGAGCAGCTTCCGCTCACGGTTCTCCGGGTCCGGGACCCTAACGGTGGCACGGCTAAAGAACCGTTCCCTATCCCGGAATATGAAGCAAAGAATGCGAATTTCGACGAGCGTGCCCTGGAGGCCGATCTTATGAGCCTTGTGGCAGCGGTCAAGAAATACTGGGGCCAGGACGCCGTTTCAGGTCACGAGGCCCTTGCATCGGATTTCAAAAGCTTGACCCTCTGGGTTGACCTCATCGGCCAGCACTGCCTAGGGTACGATGGCCCCCCGTCTCCAGACCCGGACGAGGGCATTACACTGCCTCGCGGCCCGATGGACTGCCTCGGCGACAACCAGGATGACGAGCCCCAGATCAGTGGCGGCACCTACCATCTCGACGACGACCAGGTCATCGCGGTGGTCGGAACGCTCGGGACAAAAACCGGGAATGCCACCTACACAAGCCTGTCGGTCAATTGGTTCCCGGAACTCGTCGGTGTTCTAAATCGTGACGACGTTGTTCTCGAAGAGAGTGCGAAGAAATTTAAGGACGCACTTTCAAATCCGGAGCTATACACAAAGTTCTACGTGTACTACTTTGCGCGGGACTGCAGCGGCCTGTACCCGTGGTGCCAAGAAGTACCCGGAAAACTGGTTCCCCGGGGAGATACGATCAAAATCGTCCAGCGGAACTACCTCAACCCTGGCTCAACGCGGGGACCAGACCCGACACAGGTTCTCAACCCGATCTCCATCCAATTCGATGGGAAAAAAGGGATGCGTCCGACGATGTAAGATGCTCCTTTTACAGGGTCAGAACCGATGCGCCGGTCGCTTATAAGAGTATTAGATACTGACGTTACGCATGGGCCGTTTTTTATCCTGCTTGCCGCGCTGGCGATAGGTTGTTAAACCGATCTTTATTCAACTGGCAGTGTGGCCTCATCGTCTGAATGGTCATGCACGCGTAGGTGCGAATTCATTCGCACTACACTGAATAATAAGCGTTTCGGGTCGAATACCCTAAAGGGTACAAGCCAATTCGACTCTACAGTTGAATTCAAATAACCAGCCGTGCTGGATGTACTTTTAAACCTGTCTCAATTCAACTAATGCGTAACATCAGTTAGATACTAAATGAATCTTCTTGGAGGAAGGAAGATGAGATTTCAATTTTTAGCGATCACGTGGATAACCTGGTTAGCCATGAGTTATGGGCCGGTATCTCTGGCAGAAATTGGTGGCAAAGGGGACAGGAGTACCAATAATCATGGCGTTGTACCCCAGGAATTAGTCGTGTGCACTGGATGGCATGCCCTTTGTAGTGCATCCACCGACTGCCAAATGAATGGCGACAAGGCGGACTGCGACTGTCTGAGGGTTAATGAACCCCATATCGTTGAGACAAGTGAAATTCAGGATCACGCGGTCAAACGCCTGACTGAGGCCAAATGCACTAACAGACATCCTTGCGATGTAGATCAAGCTCCTGTTTGCAGGGCCATCAAGTACGGACAGTATGAGGTGGATAAGGCCAAATATGATTGGGTATCAACTTTTTCTTATCGTGGATGGTGCAGTCTTTACAAGCCAAAAGCTTGTGATCAAAACGAGCCAGGCTATAGCGGGGATTTGTATTGGGCTATCTGCGATGGCGCTCCATGCACGGAAACCGAGAATCCATCCGATCCAGACAGGCCCTTGCGCTGTCAGTGTCGGGTAGAGGACACGCCGTTTGTGGGAACCAAAGACAGTTGCACCGGCGACAATGGCGGTATCATCTCAGCCATGCCGCTATGGGTATGGGACTTCGAAAACAACACATGGCGGATTCCTGTTCCTGGCTATGAATACGTACAGGGCGCATGTGCCCCGTTGAAATCTGACCCATTGCCGCCGCGATGATCTGAGCCTGCGTAGGTCCGATTAGCGCAGCGTAATCGGACGCATGAATTGCCCGGCTACAGAGTTCGTAGGCTGAGTTGGTAAACCCAGCATTTCGACGTCATCAAAGCTGGGTTTCCGCAAAGCTTCAGCCCAGCCTACGATCTGTGAGGCAGGCAATTTGAAAAGAATAACCGGGAATGATGTGGGCATGTTAGAACTGACCCTGACTTTGCTGACTTGTGTCGGCTGCGGAAAGGATCATAGGTGAATATGATTGCGTGTCGCCCCGGCGCATTGTATCCGCAGATAGGACTTGGACTGGGCTTTTTTGCTGTCCTCCTCGAGCACCTGCAGACTGGTTTTATCCATCTGCTGGATGTCATACTGCCGTAACGGCTTCTGCAGCAGATTGATCAGCGACTGGATTCTACCATCTCGGTGCCCGAAAAAACTTGACCACTACAGCTCTAATGAATACTGTCCCATTCCGTGCCTCTGCCGCATGGGTTACACTTCTGATGGACTTCAATCCCTTAATTATGAGGTTAATGGTCGACAGCAAGTCGATCCCATAAATTGGCATTCTTTAGTCGGCAAAAAACATTCCCGTAAGTATGAATTTTTATTGATAAAACATAGACTTGCATTATGCTTTAGAATCGGCATTCTATATCGGAAAAAAGTTGTCATTAACAACAAAAAAACTTATAAGTAACAGTAAGTTATATCATTAAAAAGATCGGCAAATGACCATACCACAAGAAACACCTTCTCGGATAGAGCCCTGCTTGCTCGACTCAATAGACCCGAAAACAGCGGATTTGGCTACAGATTTGGCATGGAAATCCGGGCAATTGGGGAAAAAATAACATGAAAAAACGGCTAAGTTGTTTGAATGGCTGTTTATCGCTGGATAACAGATCTCGTTAAGACAAAAAGAAACTGTATATCATCCGATCAGAAAGCTATACCGATAGCAGTTTTTAAGGTATATCCTAAATTTATTACCTAAGTAGTGAGGTAATTATGGAAAATATACGAAACTATTTAATCTTTTTAGGCTAAAAGAGGTATACCCAAAAATGAAAAGTAGGCATAGTTCAAACCGCGCGATCCTAGTTCTTGAATCACCATGGGAACTTGATGAGTTCGACTCAAATAGGACAAGCGTTTTGCCTTTTGTTGAAGGCGTAGCAAAGTATGCTGGTGATACTGAAGTTTTCCACGCCAACTTCTATGATGAAAGTAGTTTCAAAAAAGCGCTTGCTTGTCTGTGTAAGAGCAGTTTTTTGAACACTACTGTTTACGTGGCGGCTCACGGTTACAAGGGGAAAATGAGTGGTGTAGAGATCATCAAGTTGCTCACCTTGATCGGAATTGAATCCAAGAAATACAACATCACAGGTGTCATGCTCGGATCATGCTTCGTTGGTAAAAATACGGCTGCACTCGAGGTTTGTCTCGAAGGGTCAAACCTTAAATGGTGCGTGGGGTACGCATCGGAGAGCGCATGGCTAGCCGGTACGCTAATCGATTGTTCAGTGCTTATGGAGATGTCAGCCTTCGATATTGAAGACTTTTCCAGTTCAGAGGTCATGATTCAGAGCTTTTCGCGTGCGATAAGCCACTTCTCTTCATCGTTCTACATTGGCAATGACTATCGCCAGAAGCCTGTAAGTTTGCGCGAATCATTAAAGTTCGTGATTCAACCCAACGGCAAGGGGCGCCGTGCAGCATTGGTTTCAGAAGAAGTATTTAAGGCTTATGCAGATAGCCAACTACTAGCAAAGCATATGGCCTAACCTTGCTTTCGAGAGGGTGCTCGGCCTATCGGCGGCGTCCTTCAATTCCATGTTGAACGACAGTTTTCTGGATTGCTACTGCCACTATGCCGCATTTACCTTGTTGATTTGGAGCACGTGAACCCGTAAGTCGGCTCGATCCCGACATGAATGTGCGACTGGCACTGCCGTGATCGAAATGGCGGCTGGTGACACGAGTGTTGGGGCTGCCTCTAAATAGCCAATGACGCCTGTCTGTTTTAAGGAACGCGCATAAAATAACTTCCTCAAGTGCGAGGATGAATTTCCGGTGTAGGTGCGGATTTACCGGAAAGGGGTATCCGCACAGTGCGAATGAATTCGCACCTACAATGCTTGAAATATTCGCCCCTCTTCACTAAAAAGTTTTCAACCCTTTTGACAACTGCCATTAATCGGAAAAAAAGCAGTACCCCTTCGGAACAACAGTAACGCCGGATTCCGAAACAACAAAGCGTGCCGCATCGGCGCTGGGGTCAAAGCCGATCCGCTCGCCGGGCGGAATCCGCACATTTTTGTCGACGATGCAGCGATTCAGGTGTGCGCCGGCTCCGACCTGCACCCCGTCGAACAGGATCGAATCTTCGACTACGGCTTTTTCATGCACCTGGACTTGCGGGAACAGGATCGAATGTTTGACCGTGCCTCCGGAGACGATCGTCCCGCTGCCGAGCAGGGAATTGACCAGCAATCCTTCGTGCCCATTCGCTCCGGGGCCCATGCGCGCGGGCGGGTTTTGGCCGTGGTAGGTGCGGATGGGCCAGTCGGGCTGGTACAGGTTCAGCGGCGGAACCGGCGCGAGCAGGTCCATATTGGCCGAGTAGTAGCTGTCTATCGTGCCGACATCGCGCCAGTAACGGTCCGGCGTGACCCGGCCGGATTCTCCGCCGAACTCGTAAGCGTAAACGTTATGCGATTGGATAAGCCGCGGAATGATGTCCTTGCCGAAATCGTGGCTTGATTCGGCAAGAGCGTGGTCGGCATGCAATGCCTGGCAGAGCAGGTCCATGCTGAAAATGTAGATGCCCATGGAGGCCAGGGCATGATGGGGATCGTTCGGCAGGGGCTTGGGATTTTCCGGCTTTTCGTGGAATTCGCGAATTCGATTGGTTGCGTCCACCGACATGATGCCAAAAGAGCCGGCGCTGGCGAGCGGCACGGGCATGCAGGCGATGGTCAGCCCGGCGCCGTGGTCACGATGAAACTGGAGCATTGCGGCATAATCCATCCGGTAGATATGATCGCCTGACAGAATCAGCACATAACTGGCATTGCTGCGCTCGAGCAGAAACAGATTCTGGCGGATGGCGTCGGCCGTCCCGGAGTACCAGGATTCGCCGGTCCGCATCTGGGGCGGCACGGCCGTTATGAATTCGGAGAGTTCGGGGTTGAAGATGGCCCAGCCATCGCGCAGATGCTTTTGCAGGGAATGCGACTTGTACTGGGTCAGCACCAGCACGCGACGCAATCCGGAATGCAGGCAGTTGGTCAGCGTGAAGTCGATGATCCGGTAATTGCCGCCGAATGGCACAGCGGGCTTGGCCCGATCAGCCGTCAGTGGATGCAGTCGAGAACCCGCTCCACCAGCCAGGATGATCGCCAGAGTTTTATCAAGCATCCGTCACCTCGTTAATTTAGCCTATGAATAAAAAAATCCCTTTAATCATAATACATCCCTTCCAAACTGAGGCAACCCCATTGATGCGTTTTCTTGCATCGCGCGTTCCCGCAAAATCTCTTCAGCGCCCGTGCTGTTTTGACCGGTAGGATTTGTTTATCAGCGCGGTTAAAAATTTTTCTGTTTCCAGCGGTAAAGCCCTGTAGCGCTGTAGAGTATAGATTGCGTACCTTACGACTGATATTATCCCTATCTTCATGAACAAGCGTTCACCGGACGCTCATTCTCATAGGCGCGGCAAGCGGACGGCGGCCGGATCGCGGCCGAAGCGGCGCCGGCACCACCACTGGAAGTGGTCCAGATACAGATACACGACCGGCGTCGTGTACAGCGTCAGCATCTGGCTGACGATCAGGCCGCCGACGATGGAAATGCCCAGCGGCTGGCGCAATTCGGCTCCGTAGCCGGTTCCGAAAGCCAGCGGCAAGGCGCCCAGCAATGCCGCGAAGGTCGTCATCATGATCGGCCGAAAGCGCATGAGGCAGGCCGTGAAAATGGCATCGTGCGGGTTCAGGCCGTCATTGCGCTCGGCATCGAGGGCGAAGTCGATCATCATGATGGCGTTCTTTTTCACCAGGCCGATCAGCAGGATCACGCCGATCAGGGCGATGATGCTGAATTCGATTCCGAACGCGAGCAGGGCAAGGATCGCGCCGACGCCGGCCGACGGCAGTGTGGACAGAATGGTCAACGGATGGATATAGCTCTCGTACAGGATGCCCAGCACGATATAAATCGCGGTCAACGCGGCCAGCACCAGCCAGGGCTGGTTGCTCAGGGATTGCGCGAAGGCCTTGGCCGTGCCCTGAAAGCCGCCTTGTATCGAATCGGGCACGCCCAGCTGATTCATCGTCTCCTCGATGGCCTGGGTGGCCGCCGACAGCGAGGCGCCGGGCTGGAGATTAAACGATAGGGTGGCGGCGGCGAACTGGCCCTGATGGTTGACGGCCAGGGGCGCATTGGTTAGCTCGTAGCGGGCGAAGGCGGAAAACGGCACCTGCCTGGCGGTCGGCGACTGCGGGCCGGGCGGCACGCTGACGTACAGGTTTTTCAGCGTGTCCGGATGCCGCCAGTATTCGGGCGCCGCTTCCATGACCACATGATACTGGTTGAGCGGCATGTAGATGATCGATACCTGGCGCTGGCCGAAGGCGTCGTACAGCGTCGAGTCGATCAGGTCCAGGCTGACGCCCAGGCGCCCGGCGGCGTCGCGATCGACGACCAGGGAAACCTGCTGGCCTTTTTCCTGCTGGTCGGTATTCAGGTCCGCCAGTTCCTGGCGTTGCGCCAGCGCCCTCTGGATTTGCGGCGTCCAGGCGCGCAGTTCGGCGAGGTCTTCGGCCTGCAGGGTGTATTCGAACATGGCCGCCGAGCTGCGCGCGCCGATGCGCAGGTCCTGGACCGGCCGCAGGAACAGGCTGGCGCCCGGTTGCTCGGCAATACTGGCGCGCAGGCGCTGCATCAGCTGGTCGACGCTCAGCCGGCGCTCCTCCAGCGGCTTGAGGGTGACGAACATGCGCCCGGTATTGCCGGTGCTGGTGAATCCGACCACGTTCTTGACTTCGGCATCCTGCAGCACGGTCTTGGCAAAATCGATCAGTTTCTGCTGCATGGCGGGCGATGAAATGCTCTCGTCGGCCCGGATGGTGCCCGCCAGCCGGCCGGAATCCTGGATCGGAAAGAATCCCTTGGGCACGATCACATAAAGGTAGACATTCAGGACGATCGTGCCCAGCAGCAAGGCCAGCATCAGCGGCCCGTGATCGAGCGACCAGCGCAGCGTCCGCTCATAGCCGGCGAGCAGGCGCTCGAACTGCCGCTCGCTCCAGTGATAGAGCCGGCCGTGCTGTTGCTCCCCGGCGCCGGTCAGCCAGCGGGCGCAGAGCATCGGGGCCGTGGTCAGCGACAGCAGCAGCGAGATCAGCACCGCCGCCGACAGCGTGATCGCGAACTCCCGGAACAGGCGGCCGACGATGCCGCCCATCAGCAGAATAGGGATGAACACGGCGATCAGCGACAGGCTCATCGACAATACCGTGAAGCCGACCTCGCGGGCGCCCTTGATGGCGGCCTGATGCGGCGGCAGGCCTTGCTCGATATGACGCGAGGTGTTTTCCAGCACCACGATGGCATCGTCCACGACAAAGCCCGTGGCGATGGTCAGCGCCATCAGCGACAGATTGTTCAGGCTGTAACCGAACAGATACATGACCCCGAAAGTGCCGATCAGCGACAACGGCACGGTGATGGACGGAATCAAGGCCGAACGCAGGTTACGCAGGAACAGGAACACGACCAGGACCACCAGTCCGGTGGCGATCCACAGCGACCGCTCCACCTCATGCAGCGACGCGCGGATGGTGCCGGCCCGGTCCATGGGCACAGACAGGTCGATGGCCTGCGGAATCGAGGCCTTGAGTTGGGGCAGCAGCGCCCGGATCCGGTCCACCGTCTCGATGATGTTGGCTTCGGGCTGTTTTCTCAGTATCAGCAGCACGGACGGCTTGCCGTTGTAGATGCCGGCATGGCGCAGGTCTTCCACCGAGTCGACGGTTTCGCCGATGTCGGCGATGCGCACGGCGGCGCCGTTGCGGTAGCTGACGATCAGCGGCAGATACTCCTTCGCCGTGCCGATCTGGTCATTGGCGTAGATCTGCCAGTGCCGGCCGGCGTCCTCGACGGCGCCTTTCGGCAGATTGGCATTGGTCGCGGCGATCGCGGAGCGGACATCCTGGAAGCCGATGCCGTATCGGGTCATGGCGTCCGGATTGAGTTCCACCCGCACCGCCGGCAGCGAACTGCCGCCGACGTCCACTTGGCCGACGCCCGGAATCTGGGAAATCTTTTGCGCCAGAATGGTCGAGGCGGCATCGTAGAGCTGGCCGCGTGTCTGGGTTGCCGAAGTCAGGGCGATGATCATGATCGGCGCGTCGGCCGGGTTGACCTTGCGATAGCTGGGGCGGCTCGGCAGGTTCGTGGGCAGCAGGCTGCCGGCCGCGTTGATCGCGGCCTGCACGTCCCGCGCGGCGCCGTCGATGTCGCGGTCCAGATCGAACTGCAGGTTGATGCGCGTGGAGCCGGTGGTGCTCTCCGAGGTCATTTCGTTGATGCCGGCAATCCGGCCGAGAGCGCGCTCGAGCGGCGTGGCCACGGTAGCGGCCATGGTCTCGGGGTTGGCGCCGGGCAGCTGGGCGCGCACGGAAATGGCCGGGAAATCGACCTGCGGCAGCGGCGAGACCGGCAGTTGCAGAAAGGCCGTCAGGCCGGCCAGCGCCAGCCACAGCGTCAGCAGCGTGGTTGCCACGGGGCGGGCGATGAAATGCGCGGACAGCCCTGTCATGGCCGGGCCAGGCGCCGGCTCAGCCGGTCGAAGGCCAGATAAATCACCGGCGTCGTGAACAGCGTCAGCATCTGGCTGAAAATCAATCCGCCGACCATGGTGATGCCCAGCGGATGGCGCAGCTCCGACCCGACGCCCGTGCCCAGCATCAGGGGCAGGGCGCTGAGCAGCGCCGCCATCGTCGTCATCATGATCGGCCGAAAGCGTAGCAGGCAGGCCTGGAAAATCGCCTCGCGCGCGGGTTTGCCTTCCTTGCGCTCGGCCTCCAGGGCGAAGTCGATCATCATGATGGCGTTTTTCTTGACGATGCCGATCAGCAAAATGATGCCGATGATGCCGATGATGCCCAGGTCGGTGCCGGACAGCATCAGGGCCAGCAGGGCGCCGATGCCGGCCGACGGCAGCGTCGACAGGATCGTGATCGGGTGGGCATAGCTCTCGTACAGCACGCCCAGCACGATATAGACGGTCACGATCGCGGCCAGGATCAGCCACAGCGTGTTCGTGAGCGAGGCCGTGAAGGCGCGCGTGGCGCCCTGGTAACTGCTCTGTATGCTCAGGGGCAGGCCGATGTTCCGCTTGGCGGCCTCAATGCTGTCGATGGCCTCGCCGAGGGCCGCGCCGGGCGCCAGGTTGAAGGAGATGGTGGCGGCCGGGAACTGGCCCAGGTGATTGATCAGCAGCGGCGCCGAGCGCTCGGACAGGCTGGCAACGGCGGGCAGCGGCACCTGCGTATCGTTGGCGGAGGCGACGCGGATGTCGTCCAGGGCCGCGGGACCCTTCTGGAACTCGGGCTGGACTTCCAGCACGACGCGGTACTGGTTCGACTGCGTGAAGCTGGTCGAAATCAGCCGCTGTCCGAAGGCGTTGTACAGGGCGCTGTCGATGGCCTCGGTGGTGACGCCCAGGCGGCTGGCGCTGTCGCGGTCTATCGACACGAACACTTGCAGTCCCCGGTCCTGAACGTCGCTGGTTACGTCGGCCAGTGCCGGCTGGCGCGACAACTGCTCGACCAGGCGCCGCGTCCACCGGTTCAGTTCCCCGGGATCGACCGCTTCCAGCGTGAACTGGTACTGCGTGCGGCTGACGCGGTTTTCGATGGTCATATCCTGCACCGGCTGCAGGTACAGCGTGATGCCGGGCACCTCGTTTAGCTTTGCCTGCAGCCGCCGGATGACTACCGAGGCATTGACGCCGCGCTCGGCCAGCGGCTTCAGGGTGATGAGGAAACGCCCGCTGTTGAGTGTGGGATTGGTGCCGTCGACGCCGATGAACGAGGACAGGTTGTCGACGGCCGGATCGGCCAGCACCACCTCTGCCAGGGCCTGCTGGCGCCGCGCCATGGCTTCGAAAGACACGGTCTGCGGCGCTTCGGAAATGCCCTGGATCATGCCGGTATCCTGCACCGGGAAGAAACCCTTGGGCACGATGACGTACAGGAACACGGTCAGCGCCAACGTCGCCAAAACCACCAGCAGGGTGAGGCCCTGATGGTTCAGCACCCGGGTCAGCATCCTGCCGTAGCCGGCCGTGATCCTGTCGAAGTACCGGGCGGTCTTTTTTTCCGCGGCCGGGCGCAGAATCTTCGCGCACATCATCGGCGTCAGGGTCAGCGAGATCACGCCGGAAAGCAGAATGGACACGGCCAGAGTGATCGCGAATTCGCGGAACAGGCGCCCGACCACATCTTCCATGAACAGCAGCGGGATCAGCACGGCCACCATGGACAGCGTCAGCGAGATGATCGTGAAATCGATCTGTTCCGAGCCCTTGAGCGCGGCCTGCAGGGGCGCTTCACCCTTTTCGAGGTAGCGGGTGATGTTCTCGACCACCACGATGGCGTCGTCGACGACGAAGCCGGTGGCGATGGTCAGCGCCATCAGCGTCAGATTGTTGATGCTGAAGCCGGCCAGATACATGAAGGCGAACGTGCCGACCAGCGACAGCGGCACCGCGATGCCCGGAATGGCGGTCGCGGAGGCGTTGCCCAGAAACAGGAAGATCACCAGCACCACCAGCGCCACGGCCAGCAACAGCTCTGTCTGCACATCCCGCACCGAGGCGCGGATGGTGATGGTGCGGTCGCTCAGCGGCATGATTTCCAGGGCGCTGGGCATGGCCGCCCGCAACTGGGGCAGCAGCGCCTTGATGCGGTCCACCACCTCGATGACGTTGGTGCCGGGCTGGCGCTGGATATTGACGATCACGGCCGCCGTGTCATTGGCCCAGGCCGCCAGGCGCGCGTTTTCGGCCGCGTCGCTGACCTCGGCGACATCGGACAGGCGCACCGGCCGGTCGTTGCGGTAGGCGATGATGACCGGCCTGAACTCGGCCGCCGAGCGGAGCTGGTCGTTGGCATCGATGGTGGCCGCGCGCGTCGGCCCGTCGAACATGCCCTTGGGGCGGTTGACATTGGCGTCGACAATGGCCGCGCGCAGGTCTTCCAGGCTCATGCCGTAGGCTGCGAGCGCCGTGGGGTTGGCCTGGATGCGCACGGCCGGGCGCTGGCCGCCGCCGATGCTGACCAGGCCGACGCCCGGCAATTGCGACAGCTTCTGCGCCAGGCGCGTGTCCACCAGATCCTCGACCCGGGTCAGGGGCAGCGTCTTCGAGCTGACCGCCAGGGTCATGATCGGCGCATCGGCCGGATTGACCTTGCTGTAAATGGGCGGCATCGGCAGGTCGGACGGCAGAAAGCTGCTGGCCGCGTTGATGGCCGCCTGCACTTCCTGCTCGGCGATGTCGAGGCTCAGGTCCAGGTCGAACTGAAGCGTGATCACCGATGCGCCGCCCGAGCTGGAGGACGACATCTGGTTGAGCCCCGGCATCTGGCCGAACTGGCGTTCCAGCGGCGCCGTGACCGACGAGGTCATGACGTCCGGGCTGGCGCCGGGATACAGCGTGACGATCTGGATCATCGGATAGTCGACCTGGGGCAGGGCGGAGACCGGCAGCGCGCGGTAGGCGACGATCCCGACCAGCAGCAGCGCCGCCATCAACAGCGAGGTGGCGACCGGGCGCAGGATGAACAGACGGGACGGGTTCATGGCGCCGGCGCCGCCGGTTCGCGCGTGCTGATGTCGACTGTCGCGCCCTCGCGCAGCTTGTCGGCGCCATCGACCACGACCTGTTCGCCGGGTTCCAGTCCCTCGAGCACGGCGATCTTCTCGCCCTCGGCGGGGCCCAGTTTCAGCGGCCGCACGCTGACGGTCTTGTCTTCGTTCACGACATAAACAAAGGTGCCTGGCGTGCCGCGCTGGATGGCCGCGGCCGGCGCGATCGTGACATCGTGCAGCGTGTCGGCGACCAGCCTGGCGTTGACGAACTGGTTCGGAAACAGGGCCAGGTCCTCATTGTCGAACTGCGCCTTGAGCTTGATGGTGCCGGTCATCGTGTCGATCTGATTGTCCACGGCCAAGAGCTTGCCCCGGGCCAGCCTGATCCGGTCCGACCGGTCGTACGCTTCTATCGGCAGGCTCTCGCCGGTGCGCAGCCGTTTCATGACGGCCGGCAGGTCGGTTTCGGGCAGGGTGAAGACGACCGTGATCGGCTGGATCTGCGTCAGCACGACCAGGCCGGTCACATCGGAGGCCTGCACGATATTGCCTTGATCGACCAGCCGCAGGCCCAGGCGTCCCGCGAACGGGGCCGTGATGCGCGTGTAAGCCAACTGCAGCCTGGCATCCGCGATCAGGCCGCGATCCGTTTCCACAATGCCGCGATATTGCCTGACCAGGGCTTCCTGCGTGGCGGTCTGCTGCGCGGCGATGGAATCCTGATCCAACAGGGTCCGGTAGCGTTCCAGATCGATCCGGGCGTTTTTCAACAGCGCTTCATCGCGCAGCAGTTGGCCCTCGGCCTGCATGAGCTGGGCCTTGAACGGGCGGGGATCGATTTCCGCCAGCAGATCGCCCGCGCGCACCGTCTGGCCTTCCCGGAACGCGACGCGGATCAGTTCGCCGTCGACGCGCGATCTGATCGTCGCGGTATTGAGCGCCGTGACCGTGCCCAAACCGCTCAGATAGATCGGAAAGTCGCCCTGCAAGGCGGTTTCCGCCACAACCGCGACGGCGGACAGGCCGGGTTTGCCCGGCTTGCCACCGTCATGCTGTTGCGGCTGGGCCTTGTAAGACTTGAACAGATAGGCGGCGGCGACGATCGAAAGAAGGACCGCCAGCCCGATCAGAAGCGGCTTTGAGCGACGCGAATTCATGATGGTTTTAATGGGGTGCTTCCTGGGATTAAAAGGATAAAAGTCTCAATATTACTGGCGGACGGACGAGATGCAAGAGCCAGGGCCCAATCGCAACAATTTTTCCGCCTGCCCGATGTAACGGCATATCGCTATAGGCAATTTCAATGCGGACAGGCCCGAAAATCGGAGTGCGCTTGGCTAGGTAGTTATACCTATTCTTTTTCTATTTACTTTCAGGCTTAATGTAGTCATTTACTTGCAATTGAAATAACCCTAAAAAATTAAATGAATTATTGTTCTGTGTTTCTGTCTGGAACAGGCATACAGAACAATAATTTGACCAGAAAAAGCCGGCCAGCCCGTCATCGTTAACTCAAGCAAGGATGAAGCAAGTTCACATCCTGAAGCATGGCGAGACTTTGCCGGATTTTGCCAAAGAGAAAAACAGCATCGCATGGGGTGATGTTTTGGCCGTGTTTGAAATCGGCGAATGCCGGATGGCTGTCCTGCGGAGCATGGCAGGCTTTGGACCGCGATCGCGTATAAAAAAGCGCTCAAATTTTAATCGACGCCTTCCCGCGTAGTTCTCAGTAGTAATTGCTTGTAAAGCCTATGAAACATTTCTGTCGTTCATTTAAACCTCTCCCTGTTACCACCTCATCGTCGTGAAACGATGGGTTTTAGCGTAAAAATGACCGCATCATGCCCGAAATCACTCTATTTCCCCAAAAGTTATGCCTCAAGTAATTGATTTAGAATCAAAATCCAATCAACCGCTGAGCGCGCCGAAACTGGGCAACTACGTTGTTACCGAAAAGCTCGGGGAAAGCCTGCAGGCCGTGGTGTTCAAGGGCTACCACAAGCACGTTCCCGACCAGCCGCTGGTTATCAAGCTGCTGAAGCAGCTGTCGAGCTGGGATGACCAGTCCCGGCATCTGCGCCAGAAAATCGAACGCCTGAAAGTGCTGCACGATCCCCGTGTGTCCACGCCGCTCGCCCTGGAATCCTACGGCGAACTGCAATTTATAGTCCAGCCCTGGTTCGCCGGGCAACCGCTGAATGGTTGGATGAAACAACAGGACAAGCTCGATCTCAACGATTTTTTCACCCTGGCCTGCACCCTGGCCGATACGCTGCAGGCGGTACACGATGCCGGCATTACCCACGGCGGCGTCAAGCCCCACAATATTCTGCTGCAGCCGGGAACGCTGACCCTGCGGCTGACCGATTTCATCACCCCGCTCGACATTCGTGACGTCAGCCATTTTATCTACGATCCGGAATTCGTGCGCCATACCCTGGCTTACACTTCGCCGGAACAGACTGGCCGCATCAATTACAGAGTGGATTTCTCCACCGATTTGTATTCTTTGGGGATCGTGTTTTATGAACTGCTGACCGGCCGGCTGCCGTTTTTTTCCAGCGACCCGCTGGAGCTGATCCATTCGCATCTGGCCGAGGAAGCGCCTAAAGCCAATCAGATCAAGCCGAGTATTCCCCGGGCCCTGGCCGATATCATCGCCAAGCTCACCGTCAAGCAGCCGGAGAAACGTTATCAGAGCACCTCGGGATTGCTGGCCGACTTGATCCGCTGCAAGAATGAATACGCCGCCAACGGTTACGTGTCGGCATTTACGGTGGGCCAGTACGACCGCAGCCGCCGGGTTGTTTTTATTTCGAAAATGGTGGGCCGCCAGGCCGAAAGCGAGCTGATACAGCAGCAATACCGGGAGGTCATCAGCGGCAAGTTCCGCTCGGTCTTTA
Organism: Methylobacter sp. BBA5.1; assembly: GCF_000746145.1. NCBI lineage: Bacteria > Pseudomonadati > Pseudomonadota > Gammaproteobacteria > Methylococcales > Methylococcaceae > Methylobacter > Methylobacter sp. BBA5.1. Next base: position 12,382 of record NZ_JQKS01000025.1, on the reverse strand, counting down.
TTTCCGGCCTGTCCGGCATCGGCAAAACCCGGCTGATTCAGGAACTGCAAAAGCCGCTGGTGAAAAATCGCGGCTACTTCACGTCCGGCAAATTCGACCAATACCAGAAAAACATCCCCTACAGTTCGCTGATCCAGGCCTTGCGCAATCTGATGCGCATCTTTCTGACCGAAAGCGACGGGCGGGTGCGGCAGTGGCGGAGCAAAATACTCGAGGTCGTGGGAAACAGCGGCAGCGTCATCATCGATGTCCTGCCGGAACTGGAATTCATCATCGGGCCGCAGCCGGAAGTGCCGCACCTGCCGCCGGTGGAGGCCCGCAACCGTTTCAACAACCTGTTCGGCCGGTTCCTGGCCTGCCTGGCCAGCGAGGACAATCCGCTGGTGCTGTTTATCGACGACTTGCAATGGTGCGACAGCGCCACCTTCGATTTTCTGCAGAACCTGTTCGAGAACCATCATGAGCATCCCTTTCTGTTTTTCATGGGCGCCTACCGGCACAACGAAGTCGACGGCAGCCATCCGCTCAGCAAGCTGATCCGCAAGATCCAGGAAAACCAGAGCCCGTTCGCGCAAATCCGCGTGGAGGCGCTGAGCGATGCCGACTGTCACGAGATGGTGGCCTATATTCTTAATTCCACGTTGGAGACCACGGCCTCGCTGGCGGAATTCATCGCGCATCTCACCGAAGGCAACCCGCTGTTTGTCAGCGAAAGCCTGGCCTGGCTTTATAACGAGAATCTGCTCAATACCGACGCCGAGCAGCACTGGCACTGGGATATCAAGCGGATTCGCGACACGCGGATGCCGACCTCGGTGGTGGAATTGTTCAGTTCGAAGGTGGGAAAACTGCCTTTGAAAACCCTGTATATCCTCGACCACTGCGCCTGTATGGGCAACCGTTTCAGCGTCGAGGATGTGGCGCTGGTGCTGAAGATGCGCATCGAACAGCTGTTTGAGGATTTGAAGCCGGTCCTGAATCTGGGCATGCTGCTGGAGAATAAATCCGATTTGCAGTTCGTGCACGACCGGGTGCAGGAAGCGGTGCTGCGCCAGGTCAACCCCGAGGACCGGCCGGCCATCCACTGGCGTATCGGCAATCGCCTGCTGCAAGCGATACCGGCTGGAACCGACCTGGAAACCCTGGATAACCTGTTTACCATAGCGGCCCACCTCAACCTGGGCCGTCCGGCCGATATAAGCCATGAACTGGCGTACCGGCTGGTCGACATCAATTTCCGTGCCGGCAACAAGGCGCTGGATGCGCTGGCCGGCGATGCCGCCAACGAATTTTTCCAGAAAGCCCACGACTATCTGCCGGATGATTGCTGGCAACAGGCTTACGAGCTGACTTTCCGCATTCATCAACGTCTGGCCAAGACAGAACTGATGTGCGGCCGTTACGAAAAATCCGAAGTGCTGCTTAATCATCTGATCGAATACGCCGCCAGCGACCTGGACAAAGCCGAAGCCCTGGCGGAACAGACCACCTCTTTGTCGTCGTTCGGTAATTTCAACAAGGCGATAGCGACCGCCAACCGCGGCCTGGCCTATTTCGACAAATCGATTCCCGAGCAGCCCGAGACGGCCAATCAGCGGATGCTGGACCTGATGGCGGATATCGAATGGCAAGGCGACGTCTGGACCACTATCCTGAACATGCCTTTTACCCAGGACCGGAAAAGCAAGATCGAACTGGCGTTCTACAGCGAGCTGATCCCCGATCTCTACATGTCCGGCCTGGTTCCGCAGCTGTATCTGTCGGCGGCGCAATCGACGCTGCATTGCCTGCACGGCGGCATGGATGAATCGGTGATTTATTCGTTTTCGATCATGGGCCTCAATCTCGGCGAGCAGGGCAAGTTCGAACAGGCCTTCCTGTACCAGGATCTGGCGCACGACCTGTGCGAAAAACACCCCAACACCTTTGGCGCCACCCGGGGCATGAACGGCATCGTCTGGTGCAACATGCACTCGCGCAGCCATCCGGCCGAGATCGTCGATTACAGCCATAAAGCCATACAGTGCGGCAAGAATTGCGGCGATCTCTATAACGCCGGCCTGTCCTACGGCCCGTTGATGTGGAATCTGCAGGTGCAGGGCAAAAACCTGCGCCTGGTTGAAGAAGCCGCCGAGGAATGCTTGCATTTTTCCCGCAAGAACCAGCTGTCGTTCTCGGTCGGACTGGCCGAAGCCGTGCTGGCTGGCTGGGTAGGGCCGATGAAACCCGATTACCAGCCGGTGGACATGACCGAAACGCTGGCGCGCTGGGAAACCGACAATTATGTTGCCGCTTCGGGCAGTTATTTCGCGCTGCTGGGGTTTGCCCAGCATTATCTGGGCGATTACGCCGCGGCGGCCGTATCCTTGCGAATGGTGGAACGTTATCTGCACGGTTTGACCGATAACGTGCTGAAACGCCTCTGGTATGTGTTCCGCATCGTCAATCGCCTGCGTTGGCCGGAAGGCGCCGACGGGCCGGCGCTTGAAGCGGAAATCGCGCCGCTGCTGGCGGAATTGGAAACCTGGGCCCGCCTCGGGCCGTTGCTGCAACCTTTTCTGGCCTTTGTGCATGCCGAGATCGCCCGCGCCCGCAACCAGATGCGCGAGGCTCGCAACCTGTACCTGGATGCCATCGCGACCGCCCAGGCGCAAAACTACGGTTTTCTCGCCGGTCATTTGTATGAAGCCCTGGCCGAGGTGGTGGCCGCCGGCAAGCTCGGCGATGCCCAACTTTACTACTGCGCCGCGCAACGCATCTACCGGACCTGCCGCGCCGATCGCAAAAGCGCGCTGTTGCGGCAGCGTCACCCCGAAACCGACTCGGACTACATCGCGCGCGCCGATAGAGCCGATAGCCCCGATGTGTCGGACACGCTGCCGAATCTCGACTTCAATTACCTGATGAAATCGGCGCTGGCCCTGTCGGCTGAAGTCGACCTGAACCAGCTCATGCAGAAAATCATGAGCGTGGTGCTGGAAAGCTCGGGCGCGCAGCATGGCTATCTGCTGATCAAGGAAGCGGATGAACTGCTGGTTGCCGCCGAAAGCCATGTCGGCAGAAAACACATCGTTAACCGCAAGCATCTCAGCCTTGACCAGTTCCGCGGCATCATCAGCCGCGCCATCGTCAACTACGCGTTGCGCACGCGTAAAAAAGTGCTGCTGCATGACGCCTTGGCCGAAGGCGAGTTTCAGAACACGCCGGAAGTCCAGGCGCTCAAACTGCGTTCGGTGCTGTGCCTGCCGATCATCAAGCAGAACGAACTGATCGGGTTGCTGTATCTGGAAAACCGGCTGTCGGCCGGCGTCTTTACCGCCGAAAAAACCGACATGACCGAACTGTTGACCGCCCAGGCCGCGATTTCCCTGGAAAACGCCCGGCTCCTGGAACAAACCCGGCAGGCCTACACCAAACTGCAGGAAAATCAGGAGCACATGCTGCAGATGGAAAAACTCTCGGCGCTGGGGACATTGGTGGGCGGCGTGGCGCATGAAATCAACAATCCGCTGATGGGCGTGATGAATTTTGTCGAATTCGCCGGCAGCCGAAGCAGCGATGAAAAATCGAGGGAAGTTCTCGATCAGGCGCTGCAGCAGATTCACCGCATCAAGAAGATCGTCAGCAACATGCTGGTATTTGTCCACAGCCGATCGACCCCCAGTGACAACTGCCGGATCACGGAGGTCATCAGGCAGAGCCTGCTGCTGCTGGAAGGCGAACTGGGCAAGCACGGCATAGCCGTCGAGGTCGATGCCGCCGATGATTTGCCGGCCATCCACTGTAGCGCCGATAGTCTGCAGCAGATCCTGGTCAATCTGATCATTAATGCCCGCGACGCGCTGGTCGACAGCGCGCAACCCCAAATCAGAATCTCGGCCCGGTCCATGGAGGGCATGCTGGAGCTGAGCGTGGCCGACAATGGCCACGGCATTCCGCAAGAGGTGCAAAGCAAGATTTTCGACCCGTTTTATACCACCAAGCCGCCAGGAAAAGGAACCGGACTGGGCCTGTCGGTCATCCGCCGCCTGGTTCAGGACGTCGGCGGCACGATACAGGTGGAAAGTTTACATGAACACGGCTGCTGCATGCGGCTGCAATTTTCCTATGTTTGAACATTTAGATTCCAATAATCAAGAGACCCACCAAATGGTAAGTAAAATTCTGGTAATAGACGACGATCCGGCAGTGCGCGGCGCCTTTAAACTGATTCTGGAAGACGACAACTTCGAGGTTCGCGAAGCCGAGAACGGTTTGCAAGGCATCGAACTGACGCTTGCCGAACGTCCCGATCTGATTTTTCTAGATCTGCGCATGCCCGGCATCGATGGCGTGGAAACCCTGCGTCGGCTGAAAACCATCGACAAAACGCTGAATGTCTATATCGTCACGGCTTTTGCCAGCGAGTACATGGAGCAGCTGAAAGACATTCATGAGCAAGGCTTTCAGTTCGAGCTGGCGAGCAAGCCGCTGTCTTCGACGCAAATTCGCAATATCGCCCAGATTGTCCGTACCGCCAAGTTTCAGGAACAACGGAACGTAATGCAGCATAAGCTGGTGTTAACCTTGTATGTGGTATCGTTGAACAACGAAACCCGCGCGCTGGTCGAGCAGATCTCGACCGCGCTATCCAAGCTTTACGATCCGGGACAATGGGTTCTGGATGTCGTCGAAGTGCTGGGCATGCCGGAAAAAGCGCTGGAAAAAGACGTATTTGCTACGCCGATGCTGGTGCGCGATGTGCCGGAACCGGTGCTGAAACTGCTCGGCGACCTGTCGCGCGTCCCGTCAGTCATCGCGGCCATTACCACCCAGGCTAAAGGCATAGGTGTACAAACCGTCATCGTTTAAGCAAACTAACCCATCATGGCCACGCACCTTTCCAAGCTCGACCTGATTCTCGAAACCATTACCGACGGCGTTTTGGTTGTCGATAGCGGCGGCGTCGTACTCTATGCCAATCACGCCGCCGAGATCCTGCTGGCGCGCAGTCCGATAGTCGGCCAATCGCTGGCGATTCCGGTCAATCCCAATAAAAACAGCCATCAGGACATTAATCTGATCCGTCCGGACGGCCTGGCCTGGGCGGAAATGCGTTCCGCGCCGGTGGAATGGGACGGGCAGCCCGGCTACGTCATCGCCTTGCGCGACATTACCGAGCGCAAGCATATGGAGATGGAGCGGCAAAAATTCGTGTCGCTGGCCGGCAACAGCATGGAATTCATCAGCATGTGCGATATGAATTTCAATTCATTCTACATCAACGAAGCCGGCATGCGCCTGATCGGTCTGGACAGTGTGGAGCAATGCGGCCAAACGCCGATCGAGGAATTTTTTTTCCCCGAAGACCAGCGCTTCATCATTAATGAATTTTTCCCGCGGGTGTTGCGCGACGGCCACGCGGACGTGGAAATCAGGTTCCGCCATTTTAAAACCGGCGCCGCCATTTGGATGATCTATAACGTGTTTTTCATCAAGGACAGTACCGGCGAGCCGGTGGGTATCGCCACCGTGAGCCGGGATATTTCCGAGCGCAAACAGGCCGAGGCGGCCATGCGCGAGGCCGACCGCCGCAAGGATGAATTCCTGGCCATGCTGGCCCACGAATTGCGCAATCCCCTGGCACCGATCAGCAACGCGGTGCACATCATGAAGCACTTCAGTCTGGACAAGAAGCGCCTGGCCTGGTGCCACGATGTCATCGGTCGTCAGGTCGAACACCTGGTGCGTCTGGTCGATGATCTGCTGGATGTTTCGCGCATCAGTCGCGGCAAGATCGAGCTCAAGAGGGAACTCCTGGAAATCTCGACCATCGTGCAACGGGCGGTCGAGACCAGCCAGCCGTTGATGGAGGCGCACCGTCATGAATTTTCCGTGCACCTGCCGCCTGAGCCGGTCATCGTCGAAGGCGATCTGGTGAGGCTGTCGCAAGTCGTCTCGAACCTGATCAACAATGCCGCCAAGTATACCGACGAAGAAGGCTGCATAACGCTGACCGTGGAACGAGGCGACAACGAAATCTTCATCCGGGTCCGCGACAATGGCCGAGGCATTGATCCTTCGGCGCTGCCCGGCCTGTTTCAGCTGTTCTATCAAGTGGACCGGACCATCGACCGCTCGGAAGGCGGCTTGGGCATCGGTCTGGCGCTGGTTAAAAACCTGGTAACGATGCACGGCGGCGAGGTCTGGGCCATCAGCGAAGGGCGCGGCAAGGGCAGTGAATTCGTCGTCCGGCTGCCTTGCCTGCCGCAAGCGCCGGACGTGCCGGTTTTTTATCAGGCCGGCGTTAAGCCGACCGAGGGCTCATTCCGTATTCTGGTAGTGGACGATAACCGCGATGCCGCCCAGAGTCTGTCCCTGCTGTTGAACACCGTGGGGCATGCCGTAAGCGTGGCCTATGACGGCCACGCGGCGCTGGAAACCGCGCTGGCTGAACGGCCGGAGGTCGTGCTGCTCGACATCGGCCTGCCGGGCATGGACGGTTACACGGTTGCTCGGGCGCTAAGGCAACATCCGGGCCTGGAAAAGACGCATCTGATCGCCCTGAGCGGCTACGGCCGGCAGGTGGATCGAGAACAGGCGAGGAAAGCCGGATTCAACGGTTATCTGACCAAACCGGTCGATTTTGATGAACTGCAGTGCGCCCTGACCCAGCCATCATTTCCGGTGCAGGTGCCCGGTTAAGCCCGTCTTTAAACCGGATGCCTGGAGCCACATCTTTATTTGTCATGTAAAAAGGAAAATATGAATACATACCGTTGGAATGCCAAGGATTACGAAAGAAACTCACAAGCTCAACAAAAATGGGCGAGAGAACTGATTGCGAATCTGGATTTAAGAGGTGGGGAGGCTGTTCTTGATTTAGGTTGCGGCGATGGAAAAGTAACGGCGGAAATCGCCCGGCTAGTGGCCGGGGGCTCGGTGGTCGGCATTGATAACTCAAGGCAAATGATAGCGCTGGCAAAGGAGACCTATCCTCATTCCAGACATCCGAATCTTTCGTTTCAAGTGATGGATGCCAGTGATTTATCGTTTGCGGAATGCTTTGATGTGGTGTTCTCGAATGCCGTGCTGCATTGGGTCAAGAACCATCAGCCTGTTATTGAAGGCTTGTATAAAAGCCTCCGGACGGGAGGGAAAATTCTCCTGCGCATGGGAGGCAAAGGCGATGCCGAAGGAATCATTTCGGCTATTGACGAGGTTAAAGTTTCGCATGAATGGGCACGATATTTTACCGGATTCGAATTTCCTTACACGTTTCCCGGTGTCGAGGAATATCGAGCCCTATTGACGGAATCGGGATTTTCCATCAATCATGTTGAGCTCATTCCCAAGGATATGACGCATGATGGTAAATCAGGACTGGAAGGCTGGATTCGAACCACATGGCTGCCCTATACGGGGCGGATTCCCGAGGAAAAAAGGGCGGCGTTTATCGAAGAGGTTTGTTCGGGATATCTGGCGAAAGTGCCGCTGGCAGCGGATGGCCAGGCGCATGTGGCTATGGTCATGATTGAAGTCGAAGCGGAAAAAACCGCATGACGATCACTATATCGTCAAGGGCGCGTTCGTTTACGGGCTGAACTGTACTCGTTTCGCGCTCATACCGGGCTTGCACATGACATGCCGCGCTCAAAGCTCGGTATGGGGTCCCACGGAGGACCGCTCGCCGTTATACACAAGTATCGGTAAACTTGCTAAACAGAGTTCGTCGTATACCTGGAAACGGTGCTGTTTGATAAATCCGCGGACATTGAACATCAGTGGCTTCGAAATCGCGACGAAGGCGTCGCTCCCACAAGGGGGCGGATGCTCTGTGGGAGCGATCCCCGGATCGCGATTTCGAAGTCGGGAACGTTGGGCGACAAAAAAGGGTATCGAAGCCTCACTGGCTAAGATTGCAAAACAGTAATTTTTGACTTATGTAGTGCCTGACCGAGAAAGCTAAAAACATAAAAAACTGGCGGAACGCACGGCTAAGTTTTAAACAGAAATAGGCTGACGACTCGGGACAACGCGCTTAAAAGTATAAAATTCGACAACAATTGGCAATCTTACAAAATTCCAGGCGCAACATGCCTGTCATTGAGGCCAAAACGGTTAAAAAAATTTAGGCAGCGAGCTTTTGCCGGCGCTGTCGCTGCCGTTCCCGTTCGCGGGCTAACCGTTCGCGCTCAATGTCGCGCTTGATCTGCCCGATTTTTTGAATATTCCGCGACACCACGGCTAAGGCCACGTAGCGTTTGAATCCCTCTATACCGTGGTCAAGGCATTTGTCCAGGCCATGCACTTCCAGTGCGTTGATGCATGATTCGACCGCGGAATGCGCCTTTCGTGCGGCAACGAAAGCCTCACTCGTCTCGCGCTCTTCATCTTTTGAGGACCACTTGCCTTTTTTCGGCAACGTCACTTGGTCAAGCAGGGCTTTAAGGTCGGTTTGGTTAGCAGGGTTGTGGAAGCCCTTGTCAAAGCTACAGGCCTTAAATGAAGGAAATTGTGTTTGCGTCTCTTTGACCATGAGCACGGCCATTTGGTCATCGGTTTGTTTTTCCATAACGGCGTGGTGCAGGATAAAACCCTCCCGGCTTTCCACTACCACCACACGCAAGCCAAGCTCAACCGGCACCCCCGCTTTGCCTTTGGAAATCCATTCGGTGTGCGGCTCGAACAGGGAGAACACTTTTTCGTCATGCGCGATGGCTTCGCCTTTCATCACGCGGTGCTCGATTTGATCGATTTGGCGTTTGGCGTGGGCAATGAAATGTTTGGGCTTCGTCAGTTGCAGTTCGCCAACGTGGTGTTGGCTTCCCAGCTGTTCGATGGTTTCTTCCACACGTTTCAGGGTCGTGGCTGACAAATCAATGAAGGTTTGATGCGCCTGAGCGATTTGTTCGGCTTTGGCTTGCTTTTTGGACTCGTCCTTTGATGTGGAATGTTTGAGCTTTTGTATGATCCTTAGGGATTTTTTGAGCTTTTTCAAACCGCTTTTATATTGCCGCCAGCCTTTAAGACCCAGCTCTTCGCTAAACCGGGCGCAAATGTGCGGCAAAACACGCAGGGCATCGTAAAGCAAGCTGATGTCGGTTGGAAAATGCACATCGGTTTCAACGACGAATGAGTCACAACGACCTGCGACGGGTACGGGACTGTTTTTTTTTCCGAGCAAGGCATAACCCGCCTCGACCACGGCCTGGTTGATACGCGCTAAAATGTCCGGAGTAAACAACTGAAGATTATCTTTAAGGGTTTGCAGGGAAAATAGCTTTTCATCCCAATCGGTGATGCCCAGCATGAGCCGCAAGGTCCGGTGCTGGTTGGCCAATTCGTGGATGCGGTCAAAATCAGCATTCAGGCACAGGCGCAAGCTGCCCAGCACCAGAATGGTCCACTGATTCATTCCAGGGCATCCCAACTCCGCTGAAACCGGCTTAGCCTGACCGTCTACAAGTTGCGTTGGCAGTATGTCCTTAATGATTTCAAAGACTTTTTCTCTTAAGTCATCGGTGCAATAAATGTGTTGGAGGCCTAGCAGGATGAGAGGAATGTCGTCCCGTGAGCGCACATCAATTTTTATGTCCGCGATGTCGATTTCGCCTAAGGCTCGTTGGGCTGGGAATGTGTCTCTCATGAGCTTTTCCTGAGTTTTGTGCAATTTGGCAGTCTTGGCCCTGTTGCTTTTTGCTGGGCATTTTTTATTGACTATATGTTTCAATAGCTTGAATGATTTTGCCAATTACCGCTTTCTCGGCAAAGCTATCATCTTCGCGGGAGATATTATACTATAACCTATTGTTAAATATATATTATTATGCTTTTCGGTCAGGCACTATGTATAACGATGAGCGGAGGACCGTGGGAACCAGGGACGCTCGCTACTCGTCGGTTACGCGCAGGAGTTCAGGTAATCCGCAAATTCAGGTGCCAATGTCTCATTTCGGCCTGTCCTGGCTTTTTTGTTGTTCCGCCGCATGCCGTAATTGTTGCCGTAATTGCTCCGGCAGTGTGTCCAGGCCGTCACAGGTTTCCGGCGCGTCCAGTACCCTAAGCAGGGCGGCCGCCAGACCATAATCGGCTTCCTTGGCCGTGGCGTTTTCCAGCGCGCGTCTTGTAATGCCCGGCGCAATTGACGCATCGGCACAAGCCAGCTCGATCAATTTCGGGTGCAGTACATGGGTACGATAGGCATTAAGACGCGACGGATCAGCGTATTCGCATTTCAACAGGGCTCGGCTGTCGCTGTAGCAGCCTGTTCGGCTGGCCGCCTTGCCCGGCAGCATGCCAGTGTCGGCATGCGTCATGCGAGCCTCGAAGGCCCTGAATTTTTCCGTGTCCAGTATTTGCCTGAGAGCCGTTTCCAACTTACGCTGTTGCCGCTCATCCCAGCCCGTCCATGACGCGTCGACGATGAACACCCCGTCGAGACGGGCTTCCGACCAGTCGCTTCCTTGCAGTTTCACCTTACGCAGCGCCGCGCCCTGCAGTTCCGCCATGGTCAAGTCCGCCGCCTGCAAATCCGCGTGGACCAGATCCGCGCCCTGCAAATTCGCCTTGCGCAGGATGGTGCCCTGCAATCGTGCACCGCGTAAATCCGCGCCCTGCAGTTGCGCCCCGCGCAAATCCACGCCCTGCAGATTAGCGCCGCGCAGATCGGCGCTTTGCAGCCTTGCCCAGCTCAGGTCCGCCCCTTGAAGATCCGCCCCGCGCAGATCCGCGCCCTGCAGATCCGCCTCGGTCAGAACCGCGCCTTGCAGTTGCGTCCCGCCCAGGATCGCGCCCTGCAGTTGCGTCTTGTCCCAGCCGACCACGCCCTGGAGTTTCGCTTTTAGCAGGACCGCACCCTGCAGTTGGACATGCCGAATATCCGCCTTGGGTAACACGGCCCCATACAAATTGGCGAAGCGCAGGTCGCGATTTTGTAAATTAAGGCCGTCGAATTCCTGGAAAGCCGCGTCACGAATTTCTTTATCCGGATCTATCGCACGCGTCAACAGCGACAGGGAAACCTCTTTCGGCACCAGACGGGCTTCCCTGAGATTCAGATTGCGTGGAAAAATACCCCAGTCAAACCACGCGCAGGGGCCAAGCATGACCTGAAGAATAAAAGCATCGGTCTTTTCAGCCTGCTCTAAGGAAGTACAGGAAACGACATCATATTTGTGGGCGGCAACGCTCAGCCATGACTCGGGCACCCTTCGGATCAGCCAGTCTTCGAAATAGCCGGGAGCCTCTTCAGGCGCATTATCTTGAAGGCTGTCTTCCGCCGGGAGATAATACGTCCGTACGGTAATGCTGCCGGGAACCAGCGCGATAATGCTGAGCAAAACGACTAACGGTACCGAAACCAGCAGGATAACCATGCCTTTGGGTTCGATTTCGGGGTGCCGCACGGGGTGAGGGGGTAGTTCACGCCAGCGACGGTTCGGCCAGTGGCGCTGAATCGATCGCACTAGTTTATTCCAGCCGAAGGTTGCTGAATAGCGAAGCAATGAAGGCCAATAACCCAGCAGCTTGAAGGTGAGGTTTTGCCACCATTCGCTAGCCCTGTCCTGGGGCGAGGCGATCAACGGCCACAGGCCAAGCAGCATGGCGGCATCGGTCCAGACCGCGAGGCGCTGAGACCAGGTGATGGCTTCGTCGTGAAAGGGCAGAAAGCGGATCTGGGCCGCCAGTAATATAAATAAAGGCAAGGCAATGATAGTGATGCCAACGACCAGGGACAGCAGCCAGCGGACCAGCCAGACATCGGAGCGCCCTACGATGAGGTGCGTGAACGGGAAGATGAACAGGCGATCGCGTATTTGCTGCCCGGCAGGCGTATCAGGCAGGTCATTGTCCAGGTTCCAGAGTTTGTTGGAAAGCAGCTCCAGTTGCATGAGCAGGTTGAAATGCAACAGGACTAGCATCCACGGCGCGAAGGAGTAAAAGGTGGTCAGCGGCAGTTCCACGTTCAAAATCGGCAGATTGACCGGGCTGATGCGAAGCAGGTCTTCATGCGTGGTCCCCCAGACGATGACGCCGAGATAGGCGGCGAACGCAATAAACGCGACATGGAGTGCCGCCACTGTCTGCGATGCGGAATTGGCCGCATCGAGCAGTTTCTCGATATGCGGCGAGGTGGGCGCATGGGGCGGCGATGCAGGGCTGGACATGGCGGTTAACCCGAATTGCGATCGTTTGGTGATTTTCAGTATAAATCAGCTGAATTGATTCTTCTATTATGAATTGAAAGTTAAAAACGGATTGTGCCGTCCGTTGTTAAACACACTGGCCAGAGCGTTTATTCATTAGCCGGAAACATTACCTTCAGGCATGCGTCGCCATGAAAACAAGCCATTCACTGACCGGCAGTGCGCCAGAGATATTCATAAATCCGGTAGGGTAC